>NZ_DIMV01000054.1:0-37300 GCF_002425715.1 Mesotoga sp. UBA5557 | reverse complement strand
TTTTCTTTTCATTTTTCCCCTTGTTTAGCTGTTTTTAGATTACTCGCTGTCAAAGTTGAGTAAACAGGGATCCCGGTCAAGTACAAAATGAACAGCTCCTAGTCCGTTGTTCTAAGCATGAGCACTGAAGGAATCAGCTATCTGGAAGCGAAAGCTTCCTCAAGAACTCCGAGGCGCAATCTTTGATCAGGGTTGCTCCCGTGGTATTTTGATGAACATGATCCACCGTCAACAGAAATCCATTTTCCTTCGAGAGAGCGTCCCAACTCTTTCTCAACAAGATGTGTTTGAATATCATTTTCAATGTGAATTCCCAGGAGACTTCCCGCCCTGACGAAGGTCTTTTATCTGCCTTTTTCAGGTAATCGCGCTGACGTTCATTGAGATCCATATAGCACAAGTCCATCTGTGAGGTTATATTCTTGATTAGTTCAGAATACTCCACGCTTTTCTTGAAGAGGACATGTTCAAAGTCTTCCGTGATCAAAGGCAGCGACATTACGCCTATATGAGCAATGGAGGAGGTCTTGAGCCTTTGGAGGATCCCAGCGAGGTTTCTTGCGTAGCTTTCTCTTGAAGGTCTCTCGGGTAGTCTGTTTTTTCTGATATAGGCTTTCATGGTCTTTTCTGAGTAGGTCGCCCACACGTCATTAGTTCCTACCAGGAGAATAGCAATATCTGGCTTCATGCTGGTCACTTTCTCGATTCTCTTGAGAACGTCATAAGAGAGGTTTCCATTCACTCCACTATTTATAAACTCAAGCTTTCCCCGGAATTCGCTTTTCAGCATCTCGAAGTAGCTTGCACCCACTCGACCATAGGTAATACTATCTCCAATACAGACAACGGTATTCATGAGCAATCTCCTCATTATCACTTCTTACTATTATAGTCTTTCATAGTTTTATCCACGTCGATAATCTACCGGTTTGAAAGACTATCATTTCTTTGAGGGTAGTATGAAATGGAGGACTTGCCAGATATGGGGAAAGGGAAAATACATATCTCATGCTACTGTTCTCGTGTGAACCACATTTAGTTAGGGTTGCAAAGGAAGGAGAGTTAGTCGCTAAGCCTCGTTGTTGGAAAATGACTTGCTATAGCGAAAAACGGCGCCCGTCGCGATGACAGGCGCCCATTTATAGTATTTCTTAGAAGCCTCAAGAAAATGCCATGCAATCCACTCATAGGTCTTTGTGGTGGTACGTCTCTTTCTCTTTTCGTTTTTCCGCTTGTTTAGCTCTTCTTAGATTCCTTGCCGTCAAAGTCGAATCACAGTATTACAGTTTACGCTAGACATCAGTCATCACCGATCACAGAAGAGTTTGTGAGTTGTCGAAGTCAACGCAACTATTCACTGATCTCTCCGGCTTTTTGAACAGGAGGCGGACAGTAAAGAGGATCCAGCCCTTCGGGCAATGGTATATAGATCCTCATGGTGAGCTTGAACTCCCCGTCAGGTGTCGGAAGCCAGTTCGACTCTTTTGATGCTCCGGGCGATTCATGCTGCAGATATAGAACCAGAGAGCCATCCTCGCCATATTTCAATTCCGATCTATCGCCGATAGAGTATCTATTTAGAGGATTCTCGACAAATTGCTGGCCTTCGTTGTACATCGTGAGCGACCAGAATCCTCTTGGATCAACTGGAGGCAGCTGATCCTTACTGAAGGTAATAACGTAATTGTATTTTGAAGCATCCAGTGTGTCACCATCGCTATCAGACAGACAGTTCGGATAGAAGGTCTCTTCCAGGTCGTTCCCATAAAGTCCAAGATGAGCTGCCGCCGCCCTCATAAGATACAGACCCTGCATTCTGTCCCTATTACCGAAGATTCTTTCTGGCAGAGACCAGCCGTCCTGAACGATCCCTATCTTCGTCTCCATTGCATAGATCTCGTCCCGGGCTTCAGTTATTGCCTCCTCTATAGCTTTTCTTACGGCTTCTGAAAGGCTATCGGGATCGAATGGATAATTCGGTCCGATTCCGATCCTAGAAAAACCGTCGATTAGAGCCTCCTCCGAAGGTTGTATTTCAAGCTGCCCGAGAAGAAAGTTGAAGTATCCGATAAAACCAGTCGAGTCGGCAACACTTTGATCGAAAGGAGGCAGATCTACGGAGGGAGTCTCTTCCGTAGAAGGATTTCCGCAATAATCGCTGAGAGCCTGCGATTTGTACTGCTGCTGTATCTCGAGAACCTTTTGAAGGTCTCCTTGCAGTTCACTGTTCACGCCGGTTCTCACTACGCAGTAGACAAAATTACTTTCGCTGTACACCACCCTGTCTATGCCTGCGGGAATTTCTCCATCCCAGTGTGGACCGGCAACCATGAACGTCGTCGGGCCGGGGCCGGTAGTTCTGGCTCCAATATAATCTAGATTGTGAGTGTACATGTCAACCAGCTGGAATGAGAAGTATCGGTTTCGAATCTCTGGAATGGATATCACAATTGGTTCGACCGTAAGATCCATCCATATCATTGAGTAAACGGTGTCGTTGTTAGGACGGACAATCATCGTGTTCTTGGGCCCGTACAGCTGTTTGATGTGTGTGAATTCGTTCAGCTTTCCCCAGCTCAATAATTGCAGGTACATTGTTCTGTAGTGCTCAAGCATAGGGTAGGCGAAAATATAAGCCTCCTTCGCTATGGACTTCGCCTCGATAGGATCAAGAGTGAGTTCTGGCTGAATGGAGAATAGGCTCGAGATTAACATAATCAGTATTAAACAGGTCATTACCAGTCTCTTTGAAACCACGGATACTCCTCCTCTTTCCTGAAAACTAGGACCAATGTTCAGTTTAATTTGGCAATCATGAAAACTCCAATTGTGTTTCCAGTAAAAGTGAATGGGCATAATGTGACTCTTAGCTGAAGCTGCAATGATCGAATTAGAGACGGGAATTGCTCTCTAGTCGGGACTACACCAAATTTCCTGATTTCAAGATCGGATTCAAGACGCGAGACACGCTAATCAAAGGGTATTAAGCAAGTATAAGTTATGAGCCAATTATACAGGGAGACACTCCAAATCAACATTGACGGAAACTCCTTCAGCAAAAAGGGCAAGAACTGCGAACTACGCGTCTTCACCAGAAATTAGGTTGTCGAAGATGATAAGCGGAATGTGAGCCCTGGCCGAAAGACCGGGTTCAGTTCATTCTGGTGCCGACCGAGCCATCTAGCTTGACACGATACCGGGGGCCGGCATAGTCAGTAACGTACATCCAGTTTCCGGCTACGCCGTCGAATTGCCAGATGTTTATGTTATTGAGCTTCTCTCTTTCCGACTTCTGCAGGTAGTCCTTCGCAACGAGAAGACCCTTGAAGAGGTCGGTAGACATGATCAGTATAGATCCGAAGACGAAGATAATCGCGGCTCCAATAATCATGGAAAGCAGCTTTCCCACTGCTCTATCCCTTTTGAGAAAAGCGATCATAGATAAGACAAAGCCCGCTACTCCCAGAGCCATAACAGAGAAGACTGGCAGAGGAATCAATGAGAACTGTATCTGGGCAAAGAGCAAGACAACGAAGGCCAGACTAAGAAAGGAATCCCAGTTGCCTAATCGTGAATGGGGAAGGAAGGTAATCTTCATGCCAACATCTCCTTCGATTCAGCCAGCCGGGATTGACACCTGCTATCTGAGGCCCGAGTGAATCCTGCCAAGAGAATGGATGCGATAGCAAAAGAATGAACGATAGAAAAAACCTCTCCTATGTATCTTCTTCAAGATCATATATCTGTGAGCTAGAATATAGTGCGATAAAGTGACTTCAATACAGGCGTTTGAAGTGGACTTTGGTGCGGTGAGAAGGTTGTTGGCAGACCTTTTGCTTGTTTTTAAAGGATAGACTATGATAGTACTGTCTTCTTATTTCAGATGGGAGGGATATGATTTGAGCGACGGATATCTCACGATAGAGGAGCAGCTTTCGCTTCCTGTTGTAAACAGTCCCGTTATTTCGGCCGACGGCAAAAAGGTTGCCTATACGGTTAGGCATACAGACTGGGACGACAATAAATACCTAAGTACGGTTGTGGTCTATGATGCAGAAAGTGGGACTGCTCTGCATGTCTCGAACGATGAATTCGACTCTTCTCTTCCCGATTGGGATCCTGATTCTAAGAGACTTGCCTTTCTCCAGAAGACCGGCGGAGAAAACAAGAACGACGTTATGATCTTCGATTTCGAAGAGAAGCGAACGTTCAAACTGCTTACTTTCGAGAACGACATAAGCCAGATAAAGTGGAGTCGTAAGAACGACGGGCTTTATCTAGTTGCTGCCTCTCCCGAAAGCGAGGAACTTAAAAAGAGGAAAGAGAACTACGGCGAATTCGACTACATAGATGAAGAACCGAAGAACAGCTCGCTTTTCTTCGTTCATCTATCACGCGCAATGAAGAAATACTCTTCAAGGTTCGAACTGCCCAAGGATATGAGATCTGAAGAGACGCTTTTCGATAAGCTGACAGACGGAAAGGAGTTTCATGTTTCTTCGATCGCTCTTTCTCCGGACGGAAATCATGTCGCCCTTCTTGCGCCTCCGACGAGCGACGTCAACGACTTCGACAAAGCAAAAGTATTTCTCATGAATGCCGATAAGAAACTGAAAGAACTGCCGCTGACGCATCCCAGGGGATTCGCATTCTCTCCTGATTCGAAGAAACTTGCAGTCGTCGTGCCCGAAGAAGAAGATCCCTGGATGGATAACGGGGCCGTTGAGATCGTAGATCTTTCAGATCTCTCAAAGAAACGGGTGGCGGTAAAGCACGACCTGAACATAGAGCTGTTTTCCTGGACAGAGAAGGGCTTCTTCGTGAGCTGGATAGAGGACTGCACGATCAGCCTGGGCCTGCTGGGAGAGAAAGGTACCATCGCACGGCTGACGAATGAGGATCAGCTGGTTATGGCTTCCAGCACGACGCCTTATGGAGAGCACTTAGCGATGGCCATGGCCACAGATGATGAACCTGTCGAGATCTACCTCGACGGGAAGAAGATAACGGATATAGCGTCTTTGCACCCCAAGAGAGAAAGGGTACGAAAGGAAAGACTCTCTTGGAAGAGTAACGACGGCACCGAAATCCACGGCGTCTTGAATCTCCCGGCCGACTTCGACTCGATGAAGAAACATCCGCTTGTGGTGCTTGTTCATGGAGGACCTACCTGGACGGCCCTTGCTGCGATGATCACGAGCAGCTACTATCCTGTGGAGCAGCTTGTTTCTAAAGGTGTACTTGTGCTGGAGCCCAACTACCGTGGGAGCGAGGGCTATGGAAGAGACTTCAGGAAACTGAATTACAGAAACCTGGGGATTGGAGATTACCAAGACGTAATTAGCGGAGTCGATCATCTTATCGAAAAAGGTTATGTGGACAAGGACCTCGTTGGAGTCATGGGCTGGAGCCAGGGCGGGTACATCTCGGCCTTCTGTGCAACTTACGGAAAGAGATTCAAAGCCGCTTCGGTGGGAGCCGGGATATCCAACTGGATGACTTATCATGTGAACACAGACATCCATGAATTCTGTCACCGATACCTCGGCAACAACCCCTGGGAAGATCCTCAGATATACGAGCAGACTTCGCCTATGACTTACATAAGGAATGCGTCAACTCCAACGCTCATCCAGCATGGCGGCTCGGACACGAGAGTTCCACCGCCTAACGCCTTCGAACTTTATCAGGGGTTGAGAGAGATGAACGTTCCCGTCAGACTCGTGATCTACAAGGGCATGGGTCACGGTGCAGACAAGCCCGGCCTCCACAGGGCGATAATGACTCAGAATCTCGCCTGGTTCAGCCACTATCTTCTCGGCGAACCTTTAGAAGAGTCTTTCAAATTGAAAAGGGTCGATCGGGAGAAGACAGAGAAAAGCTAACACAGCAGGGCGTTTTGCATTGCTGCCTGGAATATACAGTGATCTGCTCTACCTGTGTCGAGAGCCAGTTTTCCAGGATCGCCTGAAACGAGTAGAGAAGTTCGGCTCAGCAGGCTTGTATAAGTGTAAAATCGAAATTTGAAGAACCTCAGAACCCTTCAGTCCAAGAGGTGTTGAAATGAAGATCTTCAAGAATGGAAATCTCATGGTCGTGACAGATGACAAAGGGATCATCGACTGCGACAGCGAAAAGGCGGCCGGACTTTACCTGGAGGACACCCGTTTCATTTCGAGAATGGTCCTCAAATCATCGTTACAACTCAGAAGACTTCACTCTGACTTTTCATGGGACGGGATTGAAGTCCGTTATCTTGGCCTATCTAAACCCGAGGCTCCACATTTCGATATCTATGTGACTGAAAGCCTCCGCGCGGAGGGAAACACACTTTACACAGAGCTAACGGTCAGGAACTATTCGGCAGAGGATATAGAAGTGTCCTTCGAATTTGAAATCAGCTGCGCCTTTGAAGACATGTTTTCTGTTAGAGGAGAAAACGACGCTTACAAAGGGCTGGATATATCTAGGACGCTGTCATCATCTACAACGAATAACTTTGAGTTTGAAAATGATTTCGAGAAAGACATCGTTGAGAACTCTCTACCGGCTCTTTCAATGAAAATAATGTCTGGCGGAAGTTCCAGTCTTTCCGGGAAGCTCAGAGTAAGCAAAGAATTGAAGAAAGAAGTGATCTTCAAGAAGCTGTTGTCGGAAAGACCCGTGAAGGACATCTCACCTGTCAAGGACACTCCGCTGCTGAATGAAAGGGAGCTGGGGGATCTAAAGACTCTCATGATTCCCACGATCTACGGGGACTTTCCTGGAGCCGGTCTTCCCTGGTACGCGACCGTCTTCGGAAGGGATAGCCTCATCTTTGGGCTTCAGACAGTTGATCTCCTTCCCGAAATAGCAAGAAATATTCTTACGGTACATGCTCACCTTCAAAGTAAAGAGGAAGATCATAAGACCGAAGCACAGCCGGGAAAGATCGTTCACGAGACACGCCTGAACGAGCTTTCTCTGTCAGGGAAACTCCCCTTCGAAAGATACTACGGCACGATCGATGCTACCCTTCTCTTCATAATGCTAGCTCACAGGTATTACGTTCAGACAGATGACAGTAACTTCGTGAAATCCATTGAGAAGAACGTCATGGCAGCTGCAAAATGGATCGACGATTATGCCGACCCGGATAACGACGGATATATCGAGTTTGCTCCTTCGGGCAGCGGCCTCGTAAATCAGGGCTGGAAGGATTCCTCAGATTCGGTGAGCTTCGCGGACGGAAGGCTTGCAGAACCGCCCCTTGCCCTCGTAGAGGTTCAGGGATATCTGTACGACGCTTTCAAATGCCTCGAAAAGCTCATGGTTCTCTTTGACAAAAGAGAGATAGCCTCGCTCTATGCCTCTAGAGCGGCGGCTCTAAAGATCAATTTCAATCGTGATTTCTGGCTCGAGAGCGAGAGCTACTTCGCTACGGCTCTCGATAAGAACAAGACTCCGGTCGACTCGATAACCTCAAACCCAGGCCACTGCCTCATGACAGGGATAGTGGACGAAGACAAAGCAGAGGCGCTAGTGGAACGGCTCTTTTCCGAAGAAATGTACACCGGCTGGGGAATAAGAACGCTCTCGAGCAGAATGAAGCGCTACAATCCCTTCTCCTACCACAACGGTAGCGTCTGGCCGCACGACAACTCGCTTATTCTGCTTGGGCTTATGAATTACGGCTTTTCGGAAAAGGCCAAGGGGCTCGCTCTAGACCTCTTGAAGGCGAAGGAAAGGCATCATGACAATCGCCTCCCCGAACTCTTCAGCGGTCTGTCAAAAATCGAGACGTCAGGAAAGTTAATAGAGTATCCCGCCAGCTGCTCACCTCAGTTGTGGTCGATAGGAACGCTCTTTGTGATCTCAAGTATTGTGACCCCTGATTCAACCTGAACAAATCCTTGAACATTAAGAGGTCTGAAAAACCATTCCGGCTATAGAACTCGCTCTAAAGAGCTCTAATAGTTCTTGTTAATTGTAGGCGCCTTTTGTCTGGAAGATACTTCATTTTGGAGCGATGGAATGGTCTGTCATTCCATTTGCGCTTTCTGATCTTCTCTTAGGCATGAAAGGATTGATCGAGATCTGTGTCCCTTGACTGCCATCAAACTGTTCACTCAAATGAAGAGAACCTCTAGTCTTGCTTGTCTGATTGATTGCTGTTGTCTGCTTTCAATGAACTGTCTCCGGACTTCTCACTCTCTTTCCTCAGCCGCTTTGCCTTCGCCTTTGCTTTCTTTGCGTTCTTTTCTTTCACCTTTTCGTACATGTCTCTTATCCAGACATCGACAGGCGCCTTCCACTTCTCCGCTTTGTTGGGTATATTCTTTATCATCGTCTTTGGACTTATTCCCAGTTCCTTCGCCATGCGAATCGTTTCATCACCGACTTTGCATCTCTTCTTGACTTCTTTCCATTCTTCCTCTCTTTTCTTGTTAGCCATAATAACCTCCCGAAAACTTCCTTGGTGTTCTGAACATTAACCGGCGATATCTCAGGGCCGAAAACATGAAGCTCATCTTGCAGTGCAAAACAGTAAACACGCCGGTTATTAAGAAAGAGACTTCTAACCCGGAGTTGTGAAGAAGTACTTCTTGTTTACAAATGAAAGTCTAGCATACCTCATCTTCAGAAGGAGAAATCACTGAAGAATTTGTGCCATAAACTTTACAAACAAGTCATCGTATTTCGATTATTAGACTCAGTTCCGCTTCTATAACTGAACTCATGGATTGAGTGAGCATAATTATACTAGTGGCTCAAATAGTATGATTTGCTGGAGAAGAAAGCCTCTCAAGACCATTGAAGAGTCTAGAGCGGGATCCTCCATCGAGAAGCTTCGATCGGTTTCAGAGTCAACGAAATGCAAGAAAGCGAGTCTGTCACTGAAGAGGAGACTAATAAACGTGAGAGGGATTCCGCTTGACCTTGATGTGATCTCCCGGGAGCCCGACATATTTGGACCGTTGTCAGCATGCCCGAAATAAATAGCAAGGCGGAGCCGTTCTGAGACCAAAATGCAAGCAGTCTCCGTTGTGGTTCTGAGGGGGCAGTGCTCTCTGCATGCCCGATTGCTCACGAATACTCTGCCCGTATTGCGGCAATATCAATCTTCCTGCCGTCTTAGTATCCCCTGGATGAACTCGGCCTTGCCATTTGTATAGGCTTCTCTGTTGTCTCTGAATTTTCCTGCAAGCTCTTTCTTGAGAGCTGCATACTGTTCCGCAGGCTTGCTGTTTTCGCGCAAATAGTCCCTGAAGAAGATGTGGTCTCTCCAAAACTTGCTTTCAAAAACGACCATGTGTACGTGATAATCAATCTCGCTGCCGGATCTCTCAAAGTATCTTCTCTCCGGCATTGAATCCTCGTGTTCGGGTCTGTAAAGATAGCCCGTTCCTTCAATGAGCGGTACGCAGGAGTCAGCCTGTTCAAGTGAAGATACGCCAATCATTATGTCGATAACCGGTTTTGCCCTAAGCCCCGGGACGGCCGTACTCCCTATATGTTCTATCGTCTTCTGTAGCTCATTTAGTGAGGCAGAAATCCGCCCGGCTTCTTCCTTGAACAGCCTTGGCCAAGAAGGACTGTATTCTTCTACTGTTACCGGCTTTCCTCTCATTCAAATCACCTTTCCAAATGAAGTTGCTAAAAGTACCTTACAAAGCATTGTGAGTGACGATCTTGGGAAAGATCGATTCGAGAATGCAAACCTTTTCTGGAATCTCGGAGATTCCCCATGGTACGTTCTTCCAGGAGCCTTTTCGAAGCCTCCCATGTCGCCACTGACTTATCGGCGAAAGCCTTCCCGTCAGGAGAGGGACAAGATCCGAAATCTCTATCTCGAAATCCTCTGCGGCTTCCGTTATCTTCGCTACACCGTCTCCGATTTCGATCTTCACATTGTTCTCGGGAAGCAGCCCGTCATGTATCTTCAGAACAACGCTTCCGGAGACAGAAGTATCCATGAGTCTTGAGATAACCTGAAGCGGGTCGAGAATTCTAACCATCCGCGATGAGGCATCTATCATCTTGAGCTCTTTTCCAGCCTGCCATCTCGAATGGAAGAAGAGTTCTATTGGAAAATCTGGCGGCATGGTCCTCATTTCGAAAGTTGCAATCTGGTCCCTATGATTCAGCAAGAATCTCTTCAGTGAATAAAGGCCGGCGAGATCGGTGAAGTTGAATTTCTCGATCACCATCTTCCTTTCTTTCTTGGAATAAATCATCATTCCATGGGGTGTGCCCTTACCATCTGTGGCAACGGCTCCGAAGAGATCTTTCTTGTGGAATATCTCCTGGCTGCAAGCGGCAATTTCCAGCGCCTCGGTGTAACGAGAGGTTTCCCACATGACTTTCCGGGCCTCTTCAATTAACGTTTTCATCTCTTCATTGTTTAGAAGCTTGCCGGAAACTAGCTTGAGACTGTCGTCTTTTAGTTCATCTGAAAGAAGAGAATAATCGAAAGTCAACTCAAGGCTCTCGAAGCCAAGCCCGAATCCCAGCCTTACGTAAAAGTCATGCTTGAAAGGATCGAGCATGACAAAAGTGACCCCGTTCTCAATAGCCTCCTGCATGTCTTTAAGGAGGATCGCCTTTGTAATACCTTTGTTGCGATATTCGGGCAGTGTAGCCACCGCCTCGACGTACCTGCATTCAAAAGGTTTGGTGCGGATCTTCGCTAGATACTTGTAGCTTATGTATGCAGCCACTAGCTTTTCCTCATCGAATGCACCCCAAACATATTCCCAGAGGGAGGGATCTGAGAAGAAGAATTCGCTCTCTTCCGGTTCAAAGTATTCGAACGACATCAGGAAGATCTCTACGATTCTGTCTTTATAAGAGCTGTCGATTCTTCTTATCTCCATCAAGCACCTCTTTTCCCAACAATGATACCAGATCATCATTCTATGCTCTCACGGGTATTTGCCATACTGTTAGCTTCCCCGCTTGAGAATCAGAACCGAGAGGTTATCTTATCTTTGTAGACCATTTACTTGGAATACATTTGATGGTATCTGGAAAATGAGGAACCTCTTACAGAATCCTTGAGTATACTGATTAAATCCCGATAGCATCTTCGCTTACTGAGCTTTCCGAACTAGAGGACGAGATTTTCAGTTCATACTAGTGCGAGGGTATTCAAAAGACACACAGTTTGTAGGTTATTAGGATATAATAAATATATGAGTGAATTGTTAAGGAAGCTGTTAGTGTTTTGACCAACAAAACATTCATGCAAAGACAATACAGCTCGACAATTGCCTGATGGCAATGTTGGAGGGGATCGTATGGGTGTAGTTAAGATTATTGGAATTGTGCTTGTTGTAGCCGGCGTCCTGGGTTTGGTGTATGGAGCGTTCACATACACTAAAGATAGTCACACTGTCGATCTTGGCATAGCAGAGATTGAGGTGAAGGAGAAAGAAACTGTACAGATTCCGATTTGGGCAGGTGTTATCTCAATAGCGGTTGGCTGTGTACTTCTGTTCCTGCCGCTTAAGAAAGGCTAGTCAGCTTTACCTGACGGCTGACGAAAACCCTCGAAATCGATCTCCATATCCTACCACAACTCTATCAAATACTTATAGTCATCTCTTAAGCTGATTCTCTTGTGGTGTATTACGGATGTGCGCAGAGATCCTTGGACCGGGCAGATGTGTCGAAAGTGGAAATCTAGAGTATTTCAAGCGTGTCTTGCCAGTTCAAGACTTCGGACTTTCGTCCAACAATATCCGAAGACGGTTCTAGGCAAAACGTCTTTGCTTTAGACCACAATGTCTCGTGAGGGTTATCGTAAGTCTTAGAAGAACCGGCAGTCAAGTAGTAGCAACATCCTAATTAGACTTTCAATCTCTAGTTCTTGCCACTGACACTAACCAACGTACAGCGATGTTAGGTAATCAAAAAAAGGACTTCTGTGGCCAGGATCTTTGAAAATAAGATCCCCGGCCAACTCTTTGAAAGGCCCTTTTAGGCTGTATAGACGGCGAACGGTTTTTCCTTATCTTAGGTTCCTCAAAAGTAGTACTGAAGAGAAGGATCGGATGAGAAGAACTCGCTCCCTTCGGGTTCGAGGTATTAGTAATGAAATCAGGATAACTCGACTATCCTATCTTTGTAGGATATGTCGATTCTCCCTAGTCTGCCAAAAACCTACATCGAGATCCCACAAAAATGATGGCAGATTTCACTACTCTCCCCGTTTAGCAAGTGGAAGCGAGGGTCACTTCTTTGCCGAAAATGGAAGTCTCTTTGCTAGATGTGGGACGTAAAAATGATCGAATAGGGCATTTCCGGGGGGGCGATCAAGGTGGTGCAAGAAACACGTGATTGGCTTTTAGAAGAGGAGAATCCTTCTGTAAGGTATTTGACGTTGACTTCTCTTCTGGGTCATGCAGAAGATTCGGGCGAAGTCAGAAGAACGAGAGATGAAATAGTGAAGCGTGGGGTGGTGCCTGCTTTGCTCGACCTCCAGAACGATGACGGCTCGGGGAACACCCGAGAGATTCTACACAGATAAGTATCGCGGCACAGTATGGAATCTTATCGTTCTGGCAGAGATGAGGGCAGATCCAAATGACGAGAGAGTCAAGAAGGCCTGTGAGTTCATAATGAGTCACTCTCAGGATGTTGAGCAAGGGGGTTTTTCATATACTCGAAGCGCGAAGACTAAGGCTGGCCTCCCGAGCGGAGTAATCCCCTGTCCTACGGGAAACATGGTTTATTCGCTCATAAGGTTCGGCTACCTTGAGGATGAGAGAGTTCAGAAGGCGATCGGCTGGATATGTGCCTTTCAGCGGGCCGATGACGCTGTAGACAGACCACCCGAAGGAGAGGTCTAAATGAGATACGAATCCTGCTGGGGACGGCATTCATGCCACATGGGCGTAGCTAAGGCTTTGAAGGCTCTAGCTGCGATTCCGGAGGAGAAACGGAACAGGAAGATAGACGAGAAGATAGATGAGCTCGCAGAGTACTTCCTGAAACACCGTATCTACAAGAAGAGTCATGATCTGGAGAAAGTAGCAAAGCCGGGCTGGTTAAGACTTGGTTTTCCCATGATGTACCAGACGGATGTTCTGGAATTGCTGGAGATATTTGCCGAGCTCAGAATCAGAGATCCCAGGCTTGAGGATGCAATCGGAATCGTTTCGGGTAAGAGAAGCAAAGAAGGGCTCTGGAAGATGCAGAACTCATTCAATGACAAGATGCTTGTTCCCGTCGAGGAAAAAGGGAAGCCTTCGAAATGGCTCACACTAAAGGCACTTAAGATCCTCAAGTTTTATGCCGAACTATAGAGGTTTTGTGCCTTTGGCGCGGTACTCAGAGCAATCGTAATAACTCTGGTTACAGTGGAGGGTTTTTCAATTTGACTCTCTTGAACCGAGATCTGCACAAAGCGCGTCGGTCGTAAAAATCAATCAAATGGAACGATTATACAAGTGATTCATACAGATCGAAGTTCTCCCTCAAAACATTTCGAGATTTTTCCGAAAGAAGTTGACGCTAGAACCCTATGAAAGCCTTACATAATAACAGTTACAAGCCCTTCAGACATCTCTTTTAAGTGTAGAGACACATAGTCACCCTTATCTGAAATGATCTCCGCAACTCCCCGCAGCAAAAGAGTAGGAGAATTCACCTGTTTGCAAAGTGCGGTACTCTGGGATTCTCTTCACCAAATAACAGATGCTAGAACGCCTCTTCCTCAGTCTGTGGCAAAGTACTCCACCTTCACCGGAAGACGCTTCTCGGCAGACTCGAGGATCGAAAGAACGACAAGCGAGGTGTTGATGGCGTCATCGAGATTTATGAGGAACTCATCCCCAGTCGCCAGACAGTCGATGAAATGGCGGATACTCTCATATGCAAATCCCTTTGCCTTGCCATGAACGAAATGATTTACAAGCACATCGGGATGTTTGCACTCTTTCTGAGTGAAGCTCTCGATCATCTGGTTGTTGCTGAGGTCAAGATTAACCATGCCCTTGCTGCCCGTGAAGTTGAACTTGATGTCGTTTACGCACGGATTCGTGTTGGGCGTTATCCAGCTGTTCTCCATTGTTGCTATCCCGCCGTTCTTGAAGGTTAGGATAGTCTGATAAATGTCGGTTGTATCATGCCCCAAGTTTTTCAGAACACCGGAAGAACTGACAGAGTAAACAGAATCTACCTCATCGCCGAAGAACCATCTCAAAGTATCTACCGAATGACTGCCCAAAAACCATAGAATAGACGATTTGCTTGACCAGGGCAGCATGTCTGTCGCAACCCAGAGAACGTCATTCAATCTGAAATAGGCGCTTACCGGGTCTCCGAGTTCCCCATCATCAAGCATCTGTTTGGCGACTGCAAAGGGAGGACTCCATCTATTGTGAAGATCGGTCATTACCCGTATGTTGTTGGCCTTTACCGCCTTTGATATCATGATCAGGTCCTCTCTAGTTGTTGCAATCGGCTTCTCTACGAGGATATCCTTTCCGGCATTTGCGCAATCGACAACTATCTCACCATGAGCGAAATCCGGTGTGACTACCGATACTGCATCAAAGCCAAGCCTATCTAGCATAAGGCGATGATCTTCAAATATATTTGGAATTTCAAACTCTTCGGCAAATCTCTTTGCTCTTTCTCTGTCATGATCACAGATGCCAACTAGCTCAACTTCTGGATGCTCTTTATACAGGAATGCGTGCGTTCTTCCCCATACACCTGCGCCTACAATAGCTACTTTTTTCTTCACTAAGAGCTCCCCCTTTTTTCTCGTTGAGAAGAGATTTGCTTCAGTTAATCTTGACTTCTATTTCACATTCAAATGTCCTATCCCATGGAAGACTGAACTTCTCAATCGAGATCCGATTCTTTGAAGAGGAGAAATCATAGATGTCCAGTTTCCTCCCACGAATGAATCTCTCAAGGAACTCTTCTGCTTTCGGTACAAAAACATCGTCTCTGAAGCTTTCAAAGAGTCCTTTGGACTTGCTAACATTGTATACGTCGCCACCGGATTCATCGACTATCTTCTCCAGAGTTTTTCTGAGAACCCCCTGGTAAAGATGGTCGTCAAGAAGCCGTGATATGTAAAACTCGGCGAGAGCCTTCTTCTCCACTTCACAGGAACCGGAAGTCAAAGCCAGAGAAAGAAGCGTCCCCAGGCTGTTTGAAGCCGTATTCCAGGCAGAATATCCCCAGACGTTCTTCAGCCCCAGCCCCAGATAAGCTTCAACAAAGGAAGGATTGGACCCGTTTGGATAGAAAACGTCCAGTATGAAGACCCTCTGCTTCCTCTTGCTCAGGTTCTTCAGAGCCTCAATCGAATCGGTTGTAGATGTCCCGGCGATCAGAATGCCGGTTGTAGAATCTAAAGACTGCCTCATCCCTAGAAGCTTCATATGGGACTCTACGTTCTTGCCGAATTCCCGGTCCTCGAAATCCATTACCTTGTCCCTTGTTGCTGGAGAGTCATAGATGACATCGACAGGATATTCCCGATCTCGTCTGTAACAAAGCATCTCCTGAAGTACTTCATCGGCGCCGTTATGTATGAAGACTCTATCTTCGATGTCAAAGTCTTTTGCGATTCCTTCAAGTATGTCTAGTTCTCTCTCCTGAGGGCCATGCTGGAAGGTATCTTCCTGGGCAAGCACAAGAAGATCTGCACAGCCGTCTTTGACGAGCCTGAGACATTCCTTGTTCACCCGGTGGTTTCTCAAACGGAGTTCACGATATCTGCTGATAAATCCTCTGGGTAGTTCGTCTTCTACGGTCTCAGCCTCTTCCGCCTTTCCATGGCCCGAGAGCCACAGATACTTGTTAAGCATAGTCCACAGTTCTTTCGAGCCAGCCGATGAAACTGAGACCGACGCTCTCCTGACAATTGAAGAAAGGAAAATCTCGGCATTGGGGAATCTTCTCCTCAGCTCTCTCACCGACCTCAGCCTTTCGAGGGCTGTCTCCGCGCTTATTCCCTCCTCCCTTGAGGCTATGAGACCGCCGTAAGATAGCATATCGACAGAGATTATGAATCTGTCTGCCTCCCTTGAAAGCATCCATCCAATCAATTCCTCGCATTCTCCCGGCTTCATGTATCTTCCCAGCAGACTCTTTTTCGGGAGCTCGATCTCAATACCATTGAGATCTGCAATCATGGAAACCAGCTGGTAGTTCGGTGGCCTTTCATCCATTGGAACAACTACTGTCTTCAAAGAATTCCTCCCATCTCGACGATCTCTCTCTGTATCAGGTCAATGTTCACATCTCTGACAAGCTTTCTGTGTTTCACGGCAAGTGCCGCAGAAATCCCTGCCGCCATGCCGGTTGCAGTTGCCAGCGGGCTGGTCCTTACTGCGGAGAAGGCCGTATGATCGGCACTTATTGCTCTTCCGGCAAGGATAACGTTCGCCAGACCCTTTGGTATGAGAGAACTCATGGGAATATGGTACTCGCCCGGGTAAGGAATTGAGATCGTCTTCAGTTGTGCCGAACCGGGCAGATGAATATCAATCGGATACGACCCTACTGCAATGGTGTCATCAAATGTTTTTCTATCAATCAAGTCACTAGTTCTCAAAACGTAATCTCCCACTATGTGGGTGGTCTCTCTCACCCCTATGTGACAGCCAGTCTGAATTAGAAATGAGTCTTCAAATCCGGGAATCTCTTTCTTGAGGAAGTCCATGAATCGCCAGACATCGGTGCTCCCGTTGGTCTGGGCTTCAGTTAGTTCTTTGCTTTTGTTGGCGTAACCGGCGTATCTGGTGGTGTTCATGAATATCTGTCCGGGATGGTAGGGGACTTCGAAAAACAAAAGCCTGTCCCTTTTGAAGTAGATTCCGTAATCGTCAAGCCTTTTCATGAAGCTGAAGAACCCGGCAATTCCCAGATAGCTCAGGTCGGTATGCTCACTTATGACGAAATCATCTCTGTTCCTTGTAACATAAGACACTATCTCTTCTCTATCAACGCCCCCGATTCTCATCACCAAAGTCATCGGCTGGCAGCTGGAAGGGCTTCCGTCTCCGATGTTGTAATAGGCTCCGGCGCGTATGGAAAAGTTTCCCTCGCCCGTTGAATCGATGAAAACCTTTGCATTCACTCTGTTCTGCTCGCCTGTGCTGACAGTTGTTATAGAGGTGATTGAGTCTCCCTCTCTCGAAACATGCAGGACAAGTGAGTTGAACAGAAAGTCCACGCCTTCCTCTTTGAGCATCTCAATCAGCAATGATTTCATCTTTTCGGGATCGAAAGGGGTGATTGACTTTACAAATCCAATGGGATCATCTATGTGTCCGTAACTCCCACGCATTGAAACGAGCCTGTCAATGATCTCCTGCCCGATCCCGCCTATCACCTGTCTCTCAGATGAGTGAAATGTCATCATCGGGTTTACGAGGGCAGTAGTAAGAACTCCGCCGAATGACATATCCTTCTCCAGAAGAAGCACTCTTGCTCCTGTCCTGGAGGCAGCAATAGCCGCCGATACGCCAGCCACGCCGCCGCCAACAACAACAACATCATAAACTAAATCCATTTCTTCACTTCCCAGTCTATTTGATTCCAGAACTCAAAGCGGTATCTGTGAAGTACCTTTGAAACACGAGAAATATAAAAATAACGGGCAAAATAGAAACTGTCGTGGCTGCCATAAGTGGTCCCCAGTCGGCTGTGTACCTATTCTTGAACACTTCCAATCCCAGCTGCAGAGTCCTCATAGACCTGTCGCTCGTTACTACGAGGGGCCAGAGGAAATCATCCCAGGCCTGGGTGAATGTGAAGATCGCAAGGGCCGACATCGCAGGCTTTCCAAGCGGAAGAAAGATCTTCCTGAAGATTTTCAGTTCTGAGGCCCCATCGATCCTTGCAGCCTCCGAAAGTTCTTTAGGAAACTGCATATAGAACTGCCTCATTATGAAAACTCCGAAGACAGTCATTATGTGAGGGATTACAAGACCGGCATATGTATTGAGAAGTCCGGTGCCTCCCCTTCCCAGAATATCGTTTCCGCCCACGAGCGGAAATGACTTCACCATAAGGAAAGTCGGAACCAAAGTCACCTGAACGGGTATCATCATAGTACTCAGTAGAAGGATGAACAAAACATTCTTCATAGGGAAATCAAGTCTGGCAAAAGCATAGCCTGCGAGCGAGCAAAACACGAGGTTGAACGCCATCGAAACAAGTGAGACGATTACGCTGTTCATGAAATAGTTGCTGAAGCCTCTTGTGGTGAGCGCCGACTGATAATGTTCCAGAGTAATTGTCTTCGGTAGGAATGTAGGCGGCCAGGTAAATAGCTCTGCGTTTGGCTTTAGAGAGGAGATTGCCATCCAGAAGAAGGGCGACCCGAAAATGACTGCCGCGATCGAAAGAAGTAATATGGTCCTCACCTTGTTCTTCCTCATTCGAAGGCCTCCTTCTGTCTACGTGATCGGAAACTTACGACGGACAGGGTCATGATTATTATCCCAAGAACGAACGACATTGCACTTGCATAGCCCATGTCCATGTAGTCGAAAGCTGCTCTGTAAATAAGAAGTCCGACCGTCGTTGTAGATTGCAGCGGACCCCCTCCTGTCATGACATACATCTCCGTGAAGGACTGAAGAGTGCTGATCATACCGACAATCAATACATAGATATGAACCGGTCTTAGTAGAGGGAGGGTGATCCCGAAAAACCTCCGAGTAGACGAGGCACCATCTATTGCTGCCGCTTCATACAGATTCTTAGATATCCCCTGAAGACCGGCCAGATAGATGAGCATGTTCCATCCTGCTCCCCTCCATATCCTCATAGCTACAATGGAGTGAAGAGCTGTGTTTGGATTCCTGAGAAAGTTCACAGGGGGTATATTGAAAAGCGAAAGGAGGAAATTCAATATACCGATTTGAGGATCATAGAGCCAGATCCAGATCATACTTGCCGCAACCATAGGAGTAATGACTGGAAGATAGTAGATCGCCCTGAAAATCCCGATTCCTTTTAACCCACTGTTGACAAGCAAGGCAAGCAGCAGAGAGATCAGCATGTTTAGAGGCAGGACTTCAATTGAGAACTGAAAAGTCACCAGAACCGCTCTCCAGAACTCTGAGTCACCGAATATTCGGGCGTAATTCGCCAGCCCAATGAACCTGGCCTCTCCGAAGCCTGAGAATTTAGTTAGACTCAGAAAGAAAGAGACAAAGATGGGGACTATTTTGAAGATTATGTTGTAAATAAGCACCGGCGCAATGAATATCAAAGCCGTTACTGCTATTCGCCTCTTGAGATTGCCCGCACCGCTCACGCTTCACCTCTTAGAAATAGATGAGCCGGCCCATCCTTAGGAAGAGCCGGCTTCGGTAATTACTTCAGTTTTCTGATTTCTTCGGCCGCTCCGTCTAACGCGTTTTTCGGAGTCATGACGCCCATAATTGCACGTTCGAGATACTTTGAGATAATATCTCTTGCCTGAACCCAGAACGGAACATTCGGATTTCCATAGGCATACTTCGAGCCTTCCACGAACTTCATCAGATTTGGATCATTCGCAATGTACTCGGCCACGACGCCGGACTGTCTTGGCGGCAGACTCCCAAGAGCCGTGTTTATAGCAATAAGCGCATCCTTCGACGTCATGAAGGAAAGGGCCTTTGTTGTTGCTTCCAGGTCCTTTGTGCTGCTTGAAACCATGAAACCCGCGAATGAGTAGAAAGCGGCTCTCCCATATCTTGCAGGTGGGAAGGCTAGACGAATCTTGGAGTAAACGTCCGGGCTGTATTCCTTGATGGCCGCGAGAGATTCGTTGTTCATGAAACACATTGCCGCTGTGCCAGCCGCAATCGGCTCAAGGTTTCCGATCGGGGTAAGACCGTATTCAGAAGCGACCTTGGCCTCTCGTATCAGGCCTACGTAATACTCTAGAGCCTCCACTCCCGACTGGGAATTGAAAGTCGGATTGAAGTCGTTGTCGAAGAGAGCGCCGTTGTTCGCAATCAGGAAGCCTGTCCATACTTGTTGAAGATCAATCGCCGATACAGGAATGTCCAGGCCGGCCCTCACTAGTCTACCCGATTCATAGACTGTCAGCACCTCGGCATAGGCCCTCAGCTGTTCCCAGGTTACCGGCGGTTCATCGGGGTCGAGACCGCTCTCAATGAAGAAGTCTTCCCTGTAGGCGAGAAGTCTGCCCGAACCGAACACTGGAACCATGAAGTTCTTGCCTCTGTAAAGGCCAACACCCAGCGTACCTCCGAAGTCTTCAGGGTCCTCTAGCTTGTCGATGAGACTGTCGATGTCCATTATCACGCCCGTTTCAGCAAATCCCGCGATCGCAGCCTGGCCGTGCATGAATATATCTGGTCCTATTCCGCCGGCAAAGGCAGTTGTAAGTTTTGTGGAAAGCTCTCCCCAAGGTATATACTCAACCGCGAGCTCAATGTCGGGATTAGCTTTCTCGAAGGCAGGAACCAGGTGATCATCTACGGCCTCCATCAAAGCTTCTGTAGTACCTGCAAACCAAATCGTAACCTTCGTCTTGCCAATTGCCGTGAAGCCTAGAGCAAGACAGATGATAAGAATCAAAATCCATTTCTTCATTACCACACCTCCCTGTTAGTCTCTGGTAATCTTGCTGAACTCCCTGACAATCCGTGAAAAACTCCCGATTTCAATTCCCGTTACGATAGGGCCGATAATCAGCCCCTTGAAGCCGAGATCTAGAATTCTATCTGCTTCGTCCACGGTAATCCTCTTCTGGGTTGGAATAAAGGAAGGCAGTCCTGAAAGCTCAAGCACTTCCAAATAATCGAGAAGGTCTTCCAGCGAAAGATCTTTCCCGTAGTCCTTGGGATCGATGATCGAGATCTCTAGGGCATCTGCCCCAGCTTTCTTTAAGTATGAAGCCATCGACTTGGAATATGTATGATTAAGAGCCAGCATCTTGCAGAGATCGTTCTTCATAACATATAGAGGGGCGTAGTCGACGTAGACGTCAAAGAAAGACAGGCCGAATTTGCTCATTTCCCCTAGTTCCTCTTCTGACGCCATTGATTCCGCTCCGGGAACGATTCCCATACAGCAGCCAAGAGCAGAATGGATGTTCTTTGCGGTCTCTCTGACGTCGGTCCATGTGACATGAACCTTTCCAGTCACCCTATGCTTCACATTTATGTGAAGCTTAACTGCGTCCGCACCGTTCTCAACTGCAGCCCTCGCGTATTCCAGACTGTTCTCGGGAAGACTGACTACCAAGAGTCTGCCTTTAGAATCCATTAGCTCTCTGAAATGCATTACTTCTCCCCCCTTAGAGTTTCACCTTCCATCAAGAACGGTTCCACAAACACAACTCCCTTTGATTCAGCATTTCCCTCCATCAACTCCTGAAGCATTGTTACTGCGATTCTTCCAAGAAGATATGGGTTTAGTGCGACGGTAGTTATTTTTGGAGAGGTCATTTTGCAGAAATCTAGCCCACCAAATCCAATAACCCCTATCTCTGAAGGGATGGAAACCTTCCTGTCCTGTAGAGCCTCGATCACACCTTTCGCAAGCCAATCGGTCGTGCAGAAGATCACTTCTCTGTTTCCAGGTGTTCTGAGATGTCTCTCGATGGCCATTCTTCCATCTCTCTCTTCGAAGGAGTTGCATTCGATAATCTTTACCCGCTCAGTTGGGAAACTGTTTTCACTAAGACACTTGAAGAAACCTTCCAGTCTATCAGCAAATGTCGAGACGTTTCTCGGCCCTGTAATAACGGTAACTGTAGAGTAGTTATACTTGATAATTTCATTGGCGGCGAGATAACCGCCTCTGACATTGTCATTGTTTACAGACGCTAGGTTTTCCAGGCCCGAGTATTTGCCGATCAAGACGACCGGAATCTTCATTGCCGACAGGAAAGTCTTCAGATCGTCAGGCATTGGGATGCCTCCCACGATCAACCCTTCGACAAGATCGAGAGGGATCAGCGATTCATCGAAGCTCTTCTTGCTTCTGATCGACTGAACCAGGCAGTGAATATCCGATGACCCGGCCCCTCTCAGTATCCCCCGCTGAACTCCTGAGAAGAATTCATCGCTTTCGATTGATTTATGAGGGTTGGAAACGAAGAACATCACAACCTTACTGCCGCGGCCACTGGATATCTCGCCCGGGTATCCAAGCTTCTTCGCGACTCTCAAGACCTTCTTTTTGGTGGCTTCGCTTATGCGGCTGTCATTATTGAGTACTCTGGACACGGTTGAAATCGCCACGCCTGTGATTTCCGATATCTCTCTCAGAGTTGGCAGAAAAAGACCTCCTAACTCGTCAATTCAATGCAAATCGTGCAAATCTGAATTCTTCATGTGATTCTAGCAATTAAGAGTCGGCGAAACTAATGCCATGAGGATTGATCTACAAACTCTGCAAACGTATATCCACAATCACCAGCGATTAGAGCTATTATTCTCATTGATCTGAAAGAAGGGTATTGTCCTGGGTAATGCAAACTGTGCAAAAGAGTAAGCGATCCGTTCTGCTAAATGACCCGTCATAGGTAACTCGGCTACTTGTCCCAAATTCCAGTTCTTTCGACTTTCTTCCCAACAGAGATCTCTAGAAGCAAAGTTGCTTCAGTAGACTCGCGAAAGTCATTTCTTGAGAAGGATCTCTATCTAAAACAGTTCATCCGCTAAGTTATTCTGTTCTCATCGTCACTTTCTGTCCTAGATCCGACTGACTGAACAGGCAATGGTCAAACAGAATCGATTCAAGGTTGCGTATTTGTAAATCAGCTGCAATTCTATCGTGATATTGATGATGTAGTTGAGTATTGTCTCGATAAACTCCGTGGAAGTCTGTCCTGTTTGAAAAGTCCGGTTAGAAGAACGTATACGTTCTAGTAATGCTGCGCTTATTCCAAGTGAAGTATCTGATGTCCAGGAAACGTGCTTAGAAAGGCGCTTCGCAGGTGAAAGCGTGCTTGCTTGATGGTGGCTCAGAGAAGGGGGGAAGATAGAGGCAGAGGGAGTGAGCAAGAGTCGAATCTGAAGTGGTAGGAATGGAGAGGCAATCGTCCTTTGTAATAGAGAAAGGCCGTTGGCAGAGGTAAACTGGAATACTGTCATCTCGACCTGCTGCCTGGCGCTTGAAGGAGGGAGAAAGTGATATTGGGGATCTTTCTGAAGGACAGGGAAGCCAGTTTAGAAGGTGATCGTTTTGAGGTAAAGATCGACAAAATGGAAGCGATTTATGCGGTAGCCGCTCTGGGTTCTGAAAAGCCCAGAGTTTCTTTTGAGGACTATATTACCACTGCAGATATACTTCTCAAGAGGGATGAGGAAAACATGATAATCCTGGAGTTCGAAGAGTTCGTGCCTCCGGGAAGAATAAGAGAGTTGCGGCTGATTTCAGATGAACTGACAGTATCAGTAACTCTAGAAGAGAAAGAAACCGAAGAGATCGCCGAAGGGTTCAGAGACCATCAGCCTCCCGAAGACTTTCTCTCGTACCTGAAGAGAAACATGAAGAAGAGCGAAAACCCTCTCATGATGGCCAACTTGGAGCAGGTCTCCAGTTGAGGTTGCAGTTGTTTCTTGCAAGTCGAGAGCCTTATTTACGGTTGCTCAGGTGGAGAATGCGATTTTCCAACCCTTCCATGGTTACCAACCAATAATTGCCGGCAGAACAGGTAGAAATTGACCTCAAAACCCGGCACGATCGGGTGGACCGATTGTGTTCGTTACGATGCGGTATTTGAAGAAAGAGGCTAGAGGTGCGAATTGATGGTTTCGAAGGTCGAGATCTGTCACTCTGCATATCTTCACTTCTATCCTCTTTCGTCTGATCTTTGAAACACATCTTCCAGCTCTTCGTTTTCCTTCCTCAAGGAAGGATTTTAGAGCAATCGTGCCCATTCGTTCAGAAACGCTTTTGGGCAAAAGTAAGGTGGCCAAAGGGGATATGAGTGAACCCCTCTCTCACGGGAACGGCATTTCCTCTTAAGTGAGTACGCAAAAGAGATCCGATGAATAGTTGAGTTTCTGAGTTTTTTCAGCGAAAGTCCCTTCTGAACTGAACTCTTGAAAAGGGAGATGGATAGACCCAAATTCCTTATAATTGAAAAAACAGGTGCTTAATGTGACTAGCCAAAAATCACAAATATGAGGCTTGACGATTTTTGCTAAGGACAACCGCTCCAGTTATAGTGGGTATATTGATTCGAAGGATAGGGAGAGGCAGTTTTCTTGAGTTCAGAGTGAATTGTGAAATCTAAGAGAATATGGGGAGCCTCTGACGATACTTGATCAAGGAGGGCAACTATCTTGAATACCTATCAGAAGAGTAGAATTGTCTATCTTAGAGATCTTATGGAGATGGGTACAGATTACTCCGGGCCGGATTTTGATCGCGAGAAGCTTCTTTATGAGGCTTCTTCCGACACCATCGAGGAACTCGCGAAGCTACTGTGCGAAGTGTTCGATCTCGAGTATGAAACGGTTATAGAGAGCGAATTGTTTTTGCTTTATTATTGGAGTGTTTTCGTCTGGGACGAAAGCATTCCCTTCGAAACAAGATTTGCTGTGGCGAAGGAGATCGTCAAAATCGGCGACAAGCTCCGACGTGAGAATCTGAATAGCGCTTCCAACAGAAATTCTGCGGGTTCAGATGATGAAGAGTCAGTCTATGAAGCAATGGGGGTAAATGAATTCAGAGGACCTGAAATGGCCCGATGGTATTATCTCGCAGGTCTCAGCGCGCTTTCGTGCTTCCTTCAGCATGCCGGAACAATTGATTCGGATATTGAAGATTCTGAGGAGAAAGAACTTGAGTATCAAGCAGTGAGGCTGGCGAAATACTGTCCAAGGTTCTACTTGCAGTACGTTAATCCTTATTCCGATGTCGTGTTCGGGCTTATTGAGCCTATGGTGGCACACTATGCCCTTGGTCTGAAGAAAAATGTTGAAGTGTCACTGCTGCAGTATATTTTCGAAGATACTCATGCCGGATTGATGGCAGGATATGGTGCGTCTGTACTTTCCCTTATCTGTCTTCTGATAAATAAGGATCAGCAAATAAGGAGGAAGGCCGCCACTGTCGCGGAAAATCTGCTTGAGTGGAGTGAAGACCAGGTCAGCCCTCTGTATATCATTGTGAAGAATTCGATTGTTGATGATTCTCTTCCATTGATTCTTGGTGAAATTGTACGCAATACAGATTTCTCTCATTCAGGAAGACCGATCATGAAATTTATTAGAACGCTTCTGAAAAACAAGGAAAAGAAAGAAGCGACAGATATAGTGTGTGGAGTGTGCTCTGTTCTCCTCGATGAGGAATCCCTCGAAAAGTCGGAATCACTCGAGGAGCTGGTTTCATTTGTCACAGAGCTTAAAACCGATTCAAATACTCGATTGGCAGCAGCTCTTGTGGCAGAGAAGGCAGGCTATTCATCGAAAGCAAAGCTTCTTTATGAAATGCTTTCGAAGGCTGACCGTAAGCGTTTTGATCGGTTCGTTTCTGATTCGAAAGTTCCACCGGTACTCTCGAAAGATCTCTCGTTGAGCACGAAAATGGCCCGTCTTCTAGAACGAGCCTATCATTCAACAAAGTATCTCCACAAGATCATTTTTGAGGAGAGAAAGAATCTTATTCCCGGCCTAACCGTTTTGCGTTCTGGGGATTCCCCCACAATCGAGTACAACCTCCCACCAGGAAATTACAGATTGATGAGGCTTGCCTCGATACCGGATAGTTCTGAAAGAGTTGTTCGGATGGAAAACGCACTTGCGAGAGACCCATACGAGTTTCGGCTCTACTCAATGCTGGCTAATGGGTACACTGAGATAGGCTTAGACAATAAATGTCAATACATTCTGGAAGCCGGTTATTCGAAATTGGAAACTCTATTAGGGGAAATCGAATCGGAGTCTTACTCACTCGAGTATGATCGTGCGAACAATAAGCCTCTGCTGGATCTAATCGTTGACTATGCGGATTTTCTTCGAATAAGGGTCGGTGATCAGACTCGGGCAATAGAAACCTATGAAATGCTTCTCGATATAGACCGGGAAGATGATGTGCATGCAAAGCACGGGCTTCTCAACAGCTTATTCAGGCAGAAAAACTTCATGAAAGCCGAGAAGTTGCTGGAACGCTACCTGGAAGAGGAAGATGTAGATTTTCTTATGGGGCGCGCCTTCATCAGTGCAATAAGAAACAGAAAACAAGATGCCAACATATATCTGCTTCGCGCGTTGAGAACGAATCCTCTGATTGTAGAAATGCTCTTCAGAGATATGGGATCTGTGAAGTTCGAAGAACTGAAGGAGGAGGATGACGAAAGAGAAGCTGCAATGTATGCGCTCGACTATCGTCAGGTCTGGGAATCCAGCCCCAAGGCGTACAACTGGCTCAAGACCCGCAGGATATCCGACTGAACGATACGCTGGCTCGGTTTTCTTGGCCGGTAAGAGCCTTTACTGGCTAGTCTTTGCTTTTACTAGAGGGCACGGTCAAAAATTTCTATCGTTTGCTGCTCGGACTCAGGGAATGCATTTCTGCGTTTGTCTCATCAATGTTAAAAATGGAGTCACCGAGAAAAGAAAGAATTCCGGGACTAGAGAAGGCACCTCGCATAGTGGTCCTCGCCGATCTTCTTCATAGGGGGTATCTCGAGAGAGCAACTTTCTCCGGCGAATGGGCAACGCGGATGGAAACGGCAGCCACTAGGTGGATCGATTAGGGAGGGAATATCTCCTCCCGTTATGAGAGGCTTTCGCTTTAGACCAGTTTCTGGGGCTGGCGCCGCCGATTTAAGCAGCTTTGTGTAAGGGTGGAAAGAGCTGTTAATTATCTCTTCTGCCGGACCGATCTCCATGATCATGCCAGCATACATAACTATTATTCTGTCGCTCATATAACGGGCGCCGGCCAGATCGTGGGTTATGTATATGAAGGATACTCCATGTCGCTCTTTGAGGTTTAGCATCATGTTCATTATGCTCATCCTGTTTGAAACGTCGAGCATTGAAGTGGGTTCGTCGGCCAGAATGAGGTCGGGTTCGATCGAGAAGGCTCTGGCGATATTCACCCTCTGTCTCTGACCTCCAGAAAGCTCATGGGGAAACTTCCGTGTAAACTGTTCGGGTGGCTCAAGGCCTACCTGAATTAGTATGTTATAGACCTTTTCCGCTACTGATCTTTTGTCCTTTGCAATCTTGTGAATTATGAAGGGTCGTTCCATAATCCCGCCAACCGTTCTTGTCGGATTCAAGGCTCCGAAAGGGTCCTGAAATATCATCTGGACCCTCTTGTGGTGTTTCAGCTCTTCTTTTCGAGACATGTTGCCGCTCAACTCTCTTCCTTCAAACGCTACTCTGCCTGAAGTCTGCTTGTAGATCCTGCTTATTACGTTTGCAGTTGTAGTTTTTCCGCTGCCGGACTCTCCAACTATCGCAAGCACTTCTCCTCTTCGCAGAGGAAAAGACACGTCGTCCATTGCATGAACAACCTTTCCACGCATTCTGAAAGAGTTCAGGGGGAAGTGTTTGTTGACCGCTTCAAGAACCAGAATGTTATCGTTCACAGGGCCTCGGCTCCTTTGTGAAGAAAACACGCGACGCTGTGGCGATCGGCGATCTCCTCCAGCGAGGGGCAGGACTCTCTGCAAATAGGCATTGCCTGCGGACAACGGGGGTGAAATCTGCAACCGTCAGGCCTTGCGTCCCTTCACAATCTTCGCCGGAATTCCGATTCGGAGGACGGTGGACTGGGGACGGTTGACCTGAGAAGGCCTCCTGCCGAAGGCAGCATTGCGACCTGGGATGTTTTTCCCAGCCTTGCGTCCGCCGATGCTTTCGGGCGCCTTGCGTCTTATTCCGTTCTTTCCGACCCGCACATTGCAACTCCCAACCCCGGCCTTTTGCTTTCCCTTACAACCCACAACTTGTAACTTGCAACTGATCTTTTGCTCTTACCAACCCCCTACCCGCTACCCCCTACCACGGTCAAATCGAAATCTCGCTATCGACAGTTTTTATGATTTCAAGAAGGCTTCCCATTCAAAGAAGATCGCGAGGAGTTCTTTGTCTAGATAGTGCAGTGCCTTGGTTCTTATGTCATACGGTATGCTGTAGTAAGCTTCGGCTATCGCTCCGGTTATTGCTGCGATTGTGTCGCTGTCTCCGCCAAGCGAAACCGCAGTGCGGACTGCATCTTCGAATGAATCTGATTCTAGGAAGCACTGTATGGCCTGTGGCACTGTTTCCTGACAGGTTTCATTGAAGTCATAGGATGGGCGAATCTCGTCGATTGTGAAATCCAGAGAGTAGTAATCTCTTGAGATCCTGACGCGAATATCCCGCTTTGAGAAGCCTTGACACGCAAGGAAAATGGCAATGGTAGTCGCCTCAGCCCCCTTTATGCCTTCCGGGTGGTCGTGAGTGACAGAGGTTATCGTTTTTGAGAGGCTTATCGCTTCCAATTCATTTCGCGCAGTGAATCCCACAGGGCCAATGCGCATAGCAGCTCCGTTGCCGAAGCTATTGTACGGCCGAGGGTTGGCGCTGAATATCCATCTTCCAAACATTCCCCCATAACCGCAGTTAGGATAATTTCGACCGATCTGCTGCATATATTTCACTGTAAGCTCTCTTAGCAGACGGTCATAGCACATACTCAGCCTGTAGTCTTCTCGCGATTTGTCAACAACCTTCTCAGTTTCCATGATCGCTTTGGCAACGGCAAGGCTCATTATACTATCGTCCGTAGCAAAGCACTCATCTGTGAATAGTTCAAAGGTCTTGCTTCGGTGATTATTGAACTCAAATCTCGACCCGACGATATCGCCGACAATTGCTCCCAGCAAAGTTCACACCCCACCTCTTTCATGTTGCTTGAGATTTTCCATTCCAAGTGTAACATCATCGACCTGAACGCAGCTGGAGGTTCCCACCCTATGCCTCTTCAGATGAATCTAGCAGCTCTTATCCTTTCCTGGAGATCGCCTGTGATTGCATGGAGCACAGTATTGTTTGTCAACATAAATCCGCTCCACTTGATAGAATCGTCCTTTAAACTAACTTGCGGGAGCTGAATGAGTTATGTTGGCAATAAGCAGGTGAGTGAAGTCAGTATGCAGAATGGAGCGGATGTTGTGGATGAGAAGATCAAAGAGGCTCTAGTGGTTAAGAACGAGAGGATCATCAAGGCGGTGATTGAGAAATCGAAGCGTGTCAGCCCGGACTCGGTAGCGTTGGTCGGCATCTATGGTTCATTTGCCACTGGAGACATACACGACAAGTCTGATTTAGATCTCTTCATTGAATAAACGATTCGAAAGGATACAGAATAGGTTCATGCTTCATTTTGGGAGACGTTGCTCATGATATCTACTGCACGAGCTGGCAGCAGCTTGAAGACATGGCTAAATATTCGACACCATACACTTGAGGCTGATGGACGTGAACATCGTCTACTACCGTGACTACAAGCAACCTCAGAGGTTTATGGAGCTTCGCGGTAAAGCTATGGAACGTCTGAACAGCCCGCTGAATTAACACGATCTGAGGAATATATTGATGCATTTCGGGTAGGCTCAGAAAACTTACGCAGAGTTGGTTCTGAGTGAAGAGTCCGGAAGAGTCAAATACGAGTCGGCCAAATTGATCAACTCTATCGAAATGATCATGTATCTAATCAACAAGTCATATGTAAGTCTTGGGTCTAGACACATACCTGAAGAGATCGAAAGGATGCGGGAATTACCGATTGGATTTCCAGGTCATTACAGACGACTCATCGAGGCCGATACACTGCGTTCAATTAAAGAGAGCGCAACTTCGCTTTTGCGGTGTACGGGGGAGAAGATAGAAGAGATCAAGTACAGAGTTAAGGGCAAGAAGAAACTTGATTCGCAGGCTCTTACAGGTAGTTACGAGGAAATCTATTCGAACTGGAGAAACAAGATGGAGCTTGCCGCAAAGACCGACAACAAGTACTTGTCTCTCATGACGGCCGCAAGTTGCCAGCGATTCTACGATGAAATGAGAGAGGAGTACGAAGGCGTGTCTATCGATCTGATGAAGCACTTCGATATCAACGATTTACAGAGGTCGGCGAGGACCTTCGACGAAGCAATGGAAGAGTACAGATTGCTCTATGACGAAAACAGAGTCCAGGTGAAGAAATATCAGACAATCGAAGAGTTCGAAGAGGACTATCTTGCGTAACTTCATAAACCGGATAGCTGGATACAACATGCTTTGGATACTATATAAAGATGTTCGCACCAGTTGCTGACTGGGAATCGGAAAGAAGAATCTCCAGGAAGAAAGATTCGGGGCTCTGAAACCCTCTGCCCTGTATTACGTATGTAGTGGCGCTTTTCTTCTGGAATGCTCGGTAAAGTCCTTCTTTGAGAGCTTCAAAGAGAAGGGCTTCTAAGATGCGCTTTTCATAAGCTGTTTAGAGAGTCAATTGTCTTCTGAGTCTGTTTGGCTTTGATTCTTCGAGTTGGGTCGCCAGTTCTTGAAGAAGGTTTCTCTTGGCCTGGCAAGATCTCATCAGAGCTGTTTTCGAGCTGTACCGTTCCATGTCTTCTTGTCAATGAAAAGGGCCCTTTGGAGACTACTGTTATCAGCAATTTGTGTTGGAACGATAGCTCCGGTCTAGTCTTACGTCCTATTCTGCTTTCTCTAATATGTGTTCTTCAGGCGTTCATCAGGGTCGTCAAAGTGGATTTGCATCCGATCGAAGGATTCGGGGTCGTACTCTCTTCCCAGCCAGTCGATCAGATCTTCTCGATCAGGGTGCTTCTTATTCTTCATTGCCTCAACAAGATCACGATAACCCATTGTTCCTCCAACATCTTCAGGCGGGCAGGCTCGTTCACCGGCAATGCATCTAGGGTACTTGGCGCTCAAGTCTCTACCGAGAACCTCTTCGAGAAGAATATCGTGGATCCAGTTGTCTCCGAAATCATAGAGGTATGACGCCTTTCGGTTATGAATCGAGAGATAATCGGAAATGCGCAGTTTTCTGGAATCGAGAACCTCCTTGAAATCGTCTTCAATAGGAAGCCCTATATAAACAAGCTCGTCACTCTTCGGATCAACGACCTGAAATTCGTGTAGATGGTAATCAGACCAGCCCATAGCATCCTGAATTGCGACGTGAAGATCCCAGAAAGTGTAGATGTCCGGAACCTGTATTCGTCGCCAGATTAACGGTGTGATGTCAAGAAGCATTATCTTGAACTGATAGATCAGCTTGTATCCCTTCTTCATCTTTTCACCTCGCTTATGGTTGGATAAACTATTATAGTGCTCTACCCATTCATGGGACAACACGTTTGGCTAATGGGATTCATAAAGACACATTGGAGACCGAGAGTTGTGGTTGTAGGCGATCCACCCTCGGAGAAGAGAGAGAAATCAGTTCCACCAGATGCAAGTTGCTGGGATTATCGGTTCTCCGAGAAAACCTAGAGAGCGAGAAGACGTTTTGAGTTTGAGGTGAAGCCTCGCTTCTAGAAAAACCATATTCGAGAGTATCAAGAGCAAGGAGAGAAAGCAGATCATGCATAGTAAGAAAAAGCAAAAGGCCGGGGTCGGGGGTTGCGGTAGGGATTGGAAAGAGCAAAGCGATATCAGTTGGCCGTTAAACGGTTCTCCTTTAGCCGAGGGAAAAACCAGTGCTTCGTTCCAGAGCGAGGATCTGTTATTCGTTCTTGGTCAAACCAGAAAAGCTACATGAGACGAAAAAAGAAGGGTAAGACTCTGAATCAAGTTCAGATGACGCGTTGTGACATTTTTGCTTTCAGGTCTCTAGCCTGCAACTGGAACAAGCAACTCCTCACTGCTCTTCGAAGGACGGCTCTTACAGCATGACGGAATCTGAGTTTTTCGCTCTACCGCTTGCAACTTGGAACATGCAACTTGGAACTTCTTTTTCAAAGGACGGGTCCTTGATCCGCGACAAAGGACCAAGGACGTCTCCTCACAGCGTGCAGCGTCACTTAGCAAGCGTACAGCGATTCTTATGGAGCCGGTCAGTCCCCATTTTCACCCAGACTGCAGCCATGTTTTAAAGACTAGATCCCGTACAGGAGCCCGGAACAGGATCCCCTAAACAGATGCATATTGGGGCAGGCTCCTGAACAGGGACTTATCAGGGCAGGCTATGCGGAGTGACGGTCTTTCTTACTTCAGGTCATCCTGGCACGCTTCTGGCCAGGATCTAGATCTTTGGAGCGCTTTCAAGACCAGATCCCGTGCAAAAGCATCACGGGATGACTAAGTGAGTGGATTTAAGGGAGGGTTCTACGGGGATGAAAGCCTTTTCTCACTTTCAGTAGCTGGCATGTACCTGGCCAGAATCTCGATCCTTGCCGCGAAAAGTGGGACCTCAGAAACTGGCCAGTCCCCATTTCCGCTTCTCGGTCTTTCACAGAGCTCAACGAACGTCTCGACAGTGCTCTTTCTTGTTTGACCGGCTGATCATACGTTATTGGTGGGGAGTTCGCTCAGAAGAACTTTGCTTCATATCTTTCTTTCTTGTATGAGATTGAGTGTCTCTCTTTTAGTTGCGACTCTGATCAATGCTCTTACTCGCTCTTCAAAGAAGTCTTTGTCTCCTGTAACAAACACATCTGGTCTAGCCTTAATAGCGGAAGCAAGAATCGGAGTATCGTACTCGTCTCTGATTATCTCAATACATTGCTTCACTTCGCTTCTGTCTGGAAAGGGCAGTATTTCTGCATCAAGTGATTGGAGAATATCCTCGTAATCTTCGATCACACCTGGGAACTTCCTTCTCAATACTCTCTCAACCTCTGAAACACTGAACTTTGCCAGCAGAAGCACATGATTGGAATGCACCATGTTATGCAAGAGGAGTCTTTCCATTCCGTCGAAAACAATGCCTGAGAGGAATGTGTTCGAATCAATCATCACTCTCATGATAAATCTCTGTGAAGAGCTTCTTTCTGACCTTTTCCAGCTCGTTTTCCAATTCTTCCTTAGTATAGCCTCTGGCCTCCGCCTCTTTCTGAAACTCCTTGACTATCATGTCGAAAGGCGACACCAGCTGATAGATTATCTTATCTCCTTCCACAGAGACCTTGAACCTGCTGTCGGGAGTGATCTTCAGTTTATCTCTCGCTTCCTTTGGTATTGTTATTTGTCCTCTCTCCGTTGGCCTAAGTAATCTGGCCGACACGCCATCACCTCCAGCAAGTAATATGATATCATGAATTCATATTTCCTATGTATGATCGGTTTTCTTCATCAACGAAGCTGTTAAACGAGATCAATTATAAAATCAACACAACTTTCATCCCAAAGCAGGCCGGTTTCATCAGAGCGGTTGTTAGTTGTTGTATCGACAAGCACAAAAGAAGGGAAGGGAGCAACACGCGGGGTTCGGGTCTGGAGTCTGGGGTTTGGCGAAAAGAGACGATTTGCTCTGCAGTCATCCCGGGATCAGTTCTTTGATCCTATCGAAGGACGGGCCCATGCTCTTGGACGGTCAACGGAGTCCTGAAAAACGTTCAGAACTTCGCCGACATAAACAAAACTATAATTGGCGGAGTAAGTTTGACATTCACCAACGTCATAGGAAAGAAAGGCATTCTAAAACTTATTGGAACGATAAACTCGTTCTCGATAGGCGGGTCAGGAGTTGTGGATCGATCACGTCTGTCCAAGAAAATAAACAGAGCCATTCCAGAAAAACCTGGAGGATCTTTTCTCTGGCCCGAAAAGGTTACTCGCGTTTTCTGAGCCTGATATAAAACTCATATTGCAAGGCAAAGAACAGAGAAGCTGCAACCCTTTCTCTCATTCGCTACAAGATCTTCAGGATTTTGTTTTGAAGTTCCATATCGGTCCTGAGACCGCGTTCGAATCGGTATCCCTGGCCACTATCTTTCATTAGTAAGTCGTGTTTGCCAGTAGCCCACCCTTCTGATAACTTGTTGTGGTCCTGTTTGATATGAAGAGAGTCGGACTTGGAGACGTCGAAAGATTTCGATCGTATACTACGAGATCACCGTCAGGGTCTCTACCGTTCCAAGTATGAAAGAGGTCTCTGGTTTTTTTCGCTATTGGTGTCTTTGGTCTTTACCAGTAGCGTCGTCGGATCGAAAAAACTAACGACATTCCACTGATAAAAACTCCCGCTAACAGAACCCAGTCCGTCAACAAGCTTGAAAGTCAACGAATCTCCGTCGGGATCAGTACAGTAATCGGCCAGTTTAATCTGAAGAGACTCTCCGAGTTCGCATAATCGAATGTCAAAAGATTGTCTATTCGCTTTTTTTGTTAAAATATATATAAAGAACCAATTTAAAGTGTTTGGCGAATAGACATCGCACGCTGGAGGAGTTCATGGTCATTGCTCTTTTATTTCTGGTGTATATTTACAGCTCAGTTCAATTCAGTTATTTCTTCACATACATTTTCCACAAGAAGCGCCTAGACAGAGAAGGGAGCAGGAATATCGGAGTTGCAAATGCTTTTAGAACCGGAGGATTTAGGGTCGGCTTTCTATCTGTTCTTGGCGATGTTAGTAAGGCTTTGCTTCCCATTCTTCTTTCGAGTCTCTTCTATTCAGCCGATAGAAGAATGTCCTTTATATTCCTACTGGTCGCAGTCTTCGGAACTAGGTTTCCGCTATTCTTAATCAAGCAAGGAGGAAAAGGAAGAACGGTGGCGGGATGGGGAATGCTTTTCACCTTCCCGCTTGCAACGTTTCTGTTGAGCGTAGTTTGGACCGCTGTTTTGCTTATCTCTCGAATGGACACCTTTATCTCTCTCATAGTAACCTCTCTGGCTGTTCCATTGTTGCTGTTTGCAGTCTATGGCGATGTTTTTCTGATGTTGCTGGGCATAATATTAACCGTACTCGTTCTCCTAAGGAGCTCGCGGAAGAATGACGACTTCATTTTCTATGGAGTTTTCAGATCGAATGAGAGTGACAAGTAATGAGAGTTCTTATACCGGTAGACAAAGTCAATAGAAGAAGCAAGGCAGGAAACAAGGCGCTGAATCTGTCTTTTCTGGCAAGAAAGGGCTTTAGGATACCCGAGACCTTTCTTCTTCGACTCGAAAGAATTCAGAGTCTGGCTTCTCCTGAGTTGAGAGAGGAGATGAGACATCTTTTAAACGCGCACGGTGCTCTTGCCGTAAGATCGTCGGCGAACGTTGAAGATACTTCTCAGAATTCTTTTGCCGGGCAATTTAAGAGCTTTCTTGACCTCAAAACAGAAGAGCAAGTAGTAGAAGCGATAAGAGAAGTCGTTAACTGGAACTCTTTGGAGCAGTTGAGGAGTTACGTGGAAAGGAGTTCTCTTGAACGGGAATCAATTGTCATGAACGTTATAGTTCAGGAGATGGTATCTCCCGTTTATTCAGGTGTAGTTTTTACATGCAATCCCTTAACGGGATTGAACGAGACCATTGTTGAAGCGGTTTCAGGCCGCGGAGACGCCCTTGTTCAAGACGGAGTTACCCCCGAACGCTGGGTAGACAAGTGGGGCACCTGGATAGAAAAACCAGATAGCGCCGATGGTTCCGGAGCTCTTATGAAAAAAGTTGTAGCTGAAGCGAAGAAAATTGCGAGAGTTTATGGAAAGGCTGTCGATCTAGAGTGGGTATATGATGGGACAGACATTTACTGGCTTCAACTGAGAGAGATAACTGCATTGAACTACCCCGATGTGTATTCAAATCATATCCCCAAAGAGTTTCTTCCCGGAATCATAAAGCCTCTTGTCTGGTCGATAAATATCCCTCTTGTTAACGGGGCATGGATAAGACTCTTCACAGAGATGATTGGCAAGAATGATATTGATCCACTGAGGCTGGCAAGATCATTCTATTACAGGGCGTATTTCAACATGGGGGTAATTGGAAGTATCTTCAAGGAACTTGGCATGCCTGCGGAGACTCTCGAACTGCTTCTAGGTATCCTAGTCGAGGGTCCGGATAAGCCAAAGTTCAAACCCACCTCAAAGACTTTCAAAAAGCTTCCCAGGCTTACGGTCTTCTTCATTGACAAGTTGCTTTTTGGAAGGCGCGTAAGAAAGAAGATCCCAGAGTTTAGAGAGCAATCGAAGAGCTTTGATATTGACGATCTAACCACAGAACCCGACAAAATCATGAAAAGAATCGACGCTCTATACGGGTTTAACAGTGAGATTGCCTATTACAATATCGTGATCCCTCTTCTGATGTCGCTCTACAATCGTCTTATGACTTCGAGTTTGAAGAAGATCGGGATAGCCGCCGACAGTCTGAACATAGTTAAGGGAATCTCTGAGATCAAGCGCCTAGATCCAAATTACGAGTTGAAAAGACTCCATGCGGTCTTCTCGGAACTCCCGGTCAATGAAAGATCTCTCATCGCAGCAGAAGGTTATTCTGGACTCCTCAAGTTACAGAATTTGACTGGCTTTCGGAAAGAGTTTGACGGATTTCTCGCTACTTTTGGTCATCTAAGCGCCAGCGGGAACGACTTCTCCTTCACTCCCTGGAGAGAGGATCCCGATCACGTTCTTTCAATGATAGTGAAGTTTGAAGATATAGAGCAAAAATCGCTTATAACTCTGGAAGAAGCTCTCCAAGGAAGAAAGATGGGACTATGGAGGAAGTTTCTATACAACAAGGCCAGAAAATTCAGGGTTTATAGGGAAGAAATCAGTTCGATCTACACATACAGTTACGGCCTGTTCAGAGATCACTTTCTGGCACTGGCAAGAATTCTTGTCGAGCAAGGCAGGATTGATATAGAGAAAGATATATTCTACCTAAGTATGAGTGAAATAAGAGCTCTCTTGAATGGCGGTCTGAATGGTGAAGAAGCCAGAGAGACTGTAAAAAAGAGAAGACTCGAGATCGAAGCGTACAGAAATATCGCAGTACCATCAATAATCTTCGGGGACGAAGTCCCTCCAGCCGAAGAAAAAGAGACCAGCGCGCTTAAGGGGACGCCCACCTCCAGAGGCTATTACAGAGGCAAGGTTAGATTGGTTCACGATACTAGCGACTTTAAGAGGATTGAAAGAGGAGATGTTCTTGTTATTCCGTATTCAGATGTCGCATGGACTCCTCTGTTCGCAAAGGCCGGCGCTGTGATTTCGGAGTCGGGAGGCGTGCTTTCACACAGTTCAATCATCGCCAGAGAATACGGAATACCCGCTGTAGTTAGTGTAAGAAGCGCCCTCAGCATTCTTCGCGAAGGGGAATCTGTTCTAGTAGACGGCTACACGGGAAAGATCACGGTTGAAAGCGGTGTTATGTGATTGGTGAATAGTGACTGTCGCTGGCTCGTATTCACCCCCCAGGGGAAT
>NZ_DIMV01000001.1:0-8327 GCF_002425715.1 Mesotoga sp. UBA5557 | reverse complement strand
ATAACGGACAACCATTTTCTTATTCAACTCGCAACTTGTCACTGGCAACTGTTTCAAAGATCGAGATTCTGACCAGCATGTCAGAATAACGGGATGAGGTTAGGGAAGGGTTTCGACTTTGCATCACCAGGAACGAGAAATGAAGATCGGATCTGAAGGATCGGAGCGCACGACTCTGCTTATGCAGACCAGTCGGGCTTTGCCCGACGGCATTGCACACAAATATACTAGTCAGTGCAATTCGTTTTGTTTCAATACTGGCTGACTTCAATATTCTGGCCGTCCCGTGGGCGAAGCGAACTTCTCGAAAGGATTTCTCTCGTCTCCTCTCGATCTTATCGGTAAACGCGTCCTTGCTTTCGGACGGTCAACGACTCTTCATTTTCAGTGTCTGCTTAAACGAGTGTGGACTGCGACTGGAATGAAAACTCGCGTGCCTCCGGATTTTTCTTGAAGTGACTTACCTATTCTTACGGTCTCGTCTCTATCGACATTTCCCTTGGAATCATGAATCACTAACTTGCCTTCAGGACTGCTGCCGGCTAACTCCGAAGCAGCGGTAATTGTATCGACCTTTTCGTCAAACCGATGAATGATTCTCTCTTCACTTTCGTGATCGACTATCCAGGATCCTTCGTAGGTCTCACATGGTAGATGTCTTCAATAATCTCTTCACTAATACTCGGAATCTTGCGTAGTTCTTCATGGTGATCCATGAAATGCACCTCCTACACATCGCTGACAAATCATAGAACCGCGAAGTTCAAAAGCTCATCCAGTGTCGCTCTCGGAACTCGACTCTCTTGCGAACAAAGCGGCGCCGTAAGCTCCCATTATATCGGGTATTTCGGGGATGAGGATCTCCGTTCCAAACAACTTATTCAAAGCATCCACTACCCCAGGGTTTCTCGCAACCCCTCCGGTGAAGACAAGAGGTTCTGGAGATCCCAATCTTGAATACATCGCTCCCACTCTTCTTGCTATCGCCTTGAATAGACCGGCCGATATATCCTCAATTCTTTCTCCCAATCCTATCAGCGAGACAACTTCAGACTCGGCGAATACAGTGCAAACCGAACTGATCGAAATATCCTTCTTTGATTTTCGGGCAAGCGACGACATCTCTTCGGTGCCAAGCTCAAGAGCAGAAGCCATCACTTCAAGAAACCTTCCCGTTCCGGCGGCGCACTTATCATTCATTGCAAAGTCTTCTACACTTCCCCCGGAATTCAATCGGATAACTTTGCTGTCCTGACCGCCTATGTCGATGATTCCTCGGGCTTCGGGGTAGAGTTCGAAAACGCCTCTGGCGTGACATGAGATTTCTGTGATCTTATCACTTGCAGATGATACGAGCAGCCTTCCATAGCCCGTAGAAATGCACTTTCCAATTTGATTTCCATTCTTGCGGGAGAATTCGGTCATCTCCTGTATAAGAACTTCTGCTGTATTCGAGGCCCTAATTCCCGTTTTCAAAGTCTTCGAGAAGAGTATCCTGCCGTTCCCGTCAACCAGAACGCCATTGGTAGTCGTAGAACCTGAATCAACTCCTGCGTAAATCACCGTACTTCCCTCCTCAGCATGCGATACTGATCTGAAGTCACTCTTCTCCATCAAAGCCCCGATTCTTGTGGTCAGCTGTCCATCTGAATTTAGAGGAAAATCGAGTTCAACTCTGTAACTCTTTCCGTTGTCGCCGGCACGAACAAAGTCGAAGAAGTCGCAAAACTTAGGAACCACAAAGACAGTCGCATCTGCTCTGTCATCTGAAGCTGGAAATGGCTCGGAGAAGCGACCACAAGGAGATCTCCACCTCAGCAGACGTTCGGCAATCGCAACCAGTGGTTCGATGTTATCGGCGGTCTTGCTAGAAAACGGTCTTCTTCCCAGGCAGGTCTCATTTGATACTGTTATTGCGCCGGCCTTCTCCACTGCATTATCGAAGCTTTTCAGATCAGTCACTCCGCCGCTAAGTGCAATCCGTTTTCCCGGTCCATCGCTCTTGGCAATAGAAGGGCTCACTTCGGCTTTCCTGCCATCTAGCGCCGAAAGGTAAAGCCTTGATAACTCCGTCCCTTCAACCAGCATTTCATTTGCCTGCACATACTCCACAATATCGTTGAATCGGTTTATTCCAGTATGCAGGTCAACTGTAATACCGGAGTTCTGGAGGAAAGCTGTCAGACCGACAAGCTCGCGGCAAAGGAATTTCACCGCGTCAGCATCTCTCTTCCACGGAAGTCTGAGGATGAAAACCTTGGCTGACGAAAGCTCTGAGAGAAGATCTCCGACTCTGCGCATCGCATCACAAGAGTCGGCTATCAAGAGACAATCATCTGAATTCAGTTCCATCCCTTTTTTGTAGACGGTCTTTGCATAACCGCACAAATTGCATCCAAGTTCGTGACAAGAGGTCGGAGCAGAGGAGGTGATTCTGTGGAATTCACAGGCGCTTCCGAGCATCACTTCCATTGGTATGTAGCTGCATGAATAATAGATCATCTTCTCTTCTCCACAATTTCCAGGAATGCTTCTGTCCTAGTCCGCAGCTGCCCGGCTCCCTGAGATGAATGGTCAACACAGTCACCCGTCAACTCAAGAAAGGAAATTCTCTCCTCTTCGAATATACTCTTCAAGTAACTCACTCCTCCGGCCGACTGTCTGCATCCCCAGTGAGAAAAGTGGATCACTCCATCTACCCTAAAGCTGCGTGCAAGATCCAGGCAGAAGTTTCCACGATCGACCACGCTTCCACAAAGAGGATTATAGACAAGTTTCTCTGCGAGACTCTCAAGTGGTCGCTGTGGATCAACCGGATACATCCAGTCCCACATGAGCTCACTGGCAACCACGAGGTTCTTCGATCCCGGAACGAAGAGATTGAAAAGCTCATTATCGTAATAGGGAGGAATGTGAAGCCAGAGGATCTTCCTCGCGTTTTCGGGAATCGCTTCAAGCCTTTCGTGGATACCTCTGGAGGCCGCCGCAATTCTCCCATCCCCGGCCAGAGTATGAAGTACATACAACGAGTTCATGTGTTCATACAAGTGCTGAGGCAGATACGAGTCTTCCGTTCTGGCTTTCGACTCCTCGAGGTTTTCCATGAGTTCTCTTTCATAAGACAATCTCAACGACAACTCATCCATTTTGAAGGGGGCCCCTGTGATTTCTTCGATCGTGCCGACAACTTCTTTCAATTGCGAGAGAACGTATCCTACAGCCTCACTCTTTCGACCTCTTGGCACATCTATCAAAATGAAAGGAACATCGTATTCCTTGGCTATTCTTTTGAAGGTTGGAAGATTTCCATCGCAGAGAATGCTTGTCGTCATCACCAACTTTGGCGGAGGGAAAAGCTTTCTCATAGATACTCCAAGAGAAGCTCTATGAAACGTACAGAGGGAGTCGCTTATTCCCGCCTGTGAAGAATATGCTATCGCCGTGTCCTCAAGATGCATCGACGAAAGCGCTCCAGAAATGCCTTCGGCAGAGACGGGGTTAAGACCCGCAGAAAGAAGAAGCTCAGAAGGGGCCATGAGATTCACCCACACGGTACTGATGCCCTTTATTGCAAAATAGACTTCCTCAAGCGCTAGATGATTGACCGTATTGACAAATCGAGGTCGACCCCTGTCTGGAAAATGCCTTCTTCTGAGGTTCTCAAATCCCATGCCTAACTGAAGCCATTTCTTGAACTTTTCGGTATCATCTATGTAATTTCTTAGAAAGCTTCCGAATTTCACACTCTTTCGCGACATCTACTATACTCTCGCTCCTGCCACAATGAATTGCTGTTATCAACCCATTGTCCCTTTGAGTCGGGATATTTGACTGAACTCAATTATAACCTCTTACGAACAAAGAGTCTGATAGTTCACCGGTCAGCTACTTCGCGCCTCGATATGCTTGATCACTCTGAATCTCTTTCTGCATGACTGGGCGGTATTGACCCGCTCTCTCCAAACAGGGCAAAGGAAAGGGATTTCCGAAAGTGATAGCCGTATATCGCAAATTCCACCGACAGCGGGAAAAGCGACGGCTTAAAGAAGGCCGTCCACAGTAACAGTAGCCAGTAGTGTATTCTGCCTCTTTCACGGATTCCAAGTACCCATAGGGACTTCAGAAAAGCCTTAAGACTATCGGAAAGGGGTCTTACATGTCTAGGTGTATTAGGTTTATAGTTCTTAAGAAAGGTAATGACTCTCTGACGGTAAGGTTTAGGAGCGTAGATGCTCTTAAGTATCTCATAGTAACCGTCTTCAAGGTTCTTGAGTCCCATCTTAGGAACTATGTTAGTCAGAATGCTTGTGTTATTTCCAGAGAACTCCGATGCGATCCTGTTCTCTTCTTTCAACCTCATGAAGAGTCTTGTACCTGTAGGCGCAGTGAGGACACCAACCATTGCCGTCACTATACCGCTCTTCTGAATGAAATCGATCATGTTTCTAAATACCGAAGGCTTATCGTGATCGAAGCCCACAATGAATCCTCCCTGAACCTGCAGCCCAAACTGCTGCATCTTCTTTACAGATGAGAGTAAATCTCTGTTTCGATTCTGATACTTACCGCATTCAAGAAGGCTTTCCTCCTCGGTAGTCTCTATGCCGACGAAGACGGTTCCGAAATTTGCGTCGACCATGAGTTTCATGAGTTCATCGTCATCCGAAAGATCAATTGAGACTTCTGTATTCAGTACAAAAGGATAATTCCTCTCTTTCATCCATTCGGCTACTGCCGGAAGAATCTCTCTCTTCAGCTTCGTCTTGTTGCCGATGAAATTGTCGTCCACAATGAAGACTCCCCCGCGCCAACCAGCCTCATATAATGCTTCCATTTCGGCAGTGAGTTTTTCCGCGCTCTTCGTCCTGGGAATTCGTCCGTTTAGCAGAACAATGTCACAGAACTCACAATTATAAGGACAACCTCTGGAATATTGAATGTTCATTGAAGAGTACTTTCTCATGTCAAGAAGCGCCCAGTCTGGAATGGGGCTGGTTCCGATATCTGGAAAGCCGTCAGATCTGTAAATGTGCTTAGCCTGGCCTTTCTCTAAATCATGAAGAAACGGAGCCAGAGTCATTTCTGCCTCGCCAAGAACAAGATGATCGACTTCACTGAACTCCTCGGGTCTGGTAGTGAAAAGCGGCCCGCCCGCTACAGTTTTGACACCAAGCTCTCTGCACCTTTGAATGACCTTCTTTGCCGAGTCAAGCTGAATGTCCATCGAGCTAATCATTACGTAGTCGGATTCTGTGATATCTTCATCACGCAGAGTGTCCGTGTTCATATCGATGAGCTTCTTCTCCCATTCTTCGGGCAACATGGCAGCAACGGTCATGAGACCAAGTGGTGGATACGCCGCTTTCTTAGAAACAAACTTCAAAGCATGCTTGAAACTCCAGAATGTCTCCGGGTATTCAGGGTAAACCAACAGAACTCTCAAGATCTCACTTCCTTTTTTCTTAAGATACCCATGACTCTGTTTCCGTAATAGAACGTTCGCGCGAAACAGTTCAATCTGCGGGATAAGAGACTGCGAAAACTGCCGTGGCATTACCTAGAGTTGATTTGACATCATTTGTTCAGCTGTCGGTCTAAGTCACTTTACCGTAGTTGTTATAACGAAAGAGTATTCTCATTGAAAACATGGACTCGATTACTTATCCCGCTGTAATATCAATTTTACCACGCAGGCTAGTCAAGAGAACTCGCCAGCATACTTGAAACGCTTTGTCTCAGCGAATTCATGACGAGAATCCTTGGGTCATGACGAGATGCCGCTTCTTTGACATCGTCCTGGTCGAATGGTTAAAATCCTCAGGAGCTGCTGCATGACGGCGAGAATTGCGCAATCAATAAGGACCAGTTTATCTCGGCATCTCTCTCTGTTCAATAAGAACGACTCATAGAACCCACCCCTTACTATTTCGTGAGAGTCACCCAACCTGGCTACAAGAGACTTAAAGGTTTTGGTTTTCCAAGACCTCGCACAAAGCCGAATTGTCAAGAGAGGCTTGTCCAATTGCCTAGTTTTTGTTTCTAAAATGGTGCATCAGACCATTCCAGCCTCGCGAAATTCTCGGCAAATGCTTCACTTACATTGAGTTTCTTGGATTCGCGCTCCCGGTTCAAACGAGAAGCCTATCCCCTGAAAAGGCCTCCACTCAAATTAAATCCACGAACTCTTCTCTCGCAACGAAGAGCGCGGGCAAAGCTTGATCCTAAATCGCATCAAATAATTCGATATATTTACAGAAAGCGTTTATCAAAGATCGCTATATACTTCTTCACCTTCAATGAATACTCTCTCTGCCTTCGCCGAAAGGTTGAATGGATGATCAGTCCAGATAGCAATATCTGCGTCTTTTCCAACTTCAAGTGATCCAACTCTCTCATCTATCTTCAAAATCTTCGCAGCATTTATCGTCACCATCTTGAATAGATCGTCCTCTTTGGAGCCGTAACGTAAAGCCACACCGAGTTGAACGTTCGTATTTTCAAGAGGAATGACTGGATGATCACACATGAAAGCTGCCAGGACGCCTTTTTCGTTGAGTATTCTTGGCGCATCGTAACTCATGTCCTTAAGCTCGAGTTTCGTTCGAAAACCGAAAATAGGTCCAAGAACAACCGGAACATTGTTATTCTTGAGAAAATCTACTATCTTGTAGCCTTCAGTTGCGTGCTCCACAACAAGATCAAAATCAAACTCCTTTGATAGCCTTACTGCAGTCAGAATATCATCCTGTCTGTGAGCGTGAATTCTTGCGGGGATTTCCTTCTTGAGCACTTTTTCTCCTACCTCAAGTTTCGGGTCTATATCCGTGAAGGGCTTTCCCTCTTTCTCAGCAGCCTTCTTCTTCTCAATGTAGGCCCTGACTTTTGTGAAGTAACCACGGATAACAGCTGCCGTTCCCAGTCTAGTGGAAGGCGTTTTCTTGAAACCTTCTCCGTAGACTCTCTTGGGGTTCTCTCCTGTCGCCATCTTCAAACCTGCTGGAGCGCGGACAACCATGTCGTCGACTATCAGGGTTTTCTTGAACTTGAAGATAGCGCCCTGACCCCCGACCGGGTTCGCACTACCGGGAACAACCATGACAGTAGTGACTCCTCCTGATAACGCGCGCTTTATTGCGGCATCCTGAGGATTAAACGCGTCAACGACTGAAACATCGGGAGTAAGAGGATCTGTCGCTTCGTTTCCATCTCCGTAATAGCCGCCTACACCCTCTTCATAGATTCCAATATGAGAGTGGGCATCAATGAAACCGGGGAAAATATACTTTCCCGAAGCATCAATTACCTCTGCATCAGGTTCCTCTATTCCCTGGCCTATCCGCTCAATCTTTCCGTTACCGATCAGGACATCGCCTTTGAATGGATCGGATGTGATAGGGTAAACTGTACCATTCTTTAGTAGTATTGACATGAAAGACCTCCTTAGTTCAGTAATATATTTAGATTCTATCAGAAGTGATACGTAATGCACACTTATCGATATGCCGTCTTGTTCTGGAGCCGACTGTCAGGAAGGAGTATATTATGCTTGAAGATGCTGTAGGAAGGGAGTATTCAAGAAACGATCTAGAGAGAAACTGTGCAGAGGCGATGGTTTACGGAGCAAACGAGGAATTCAATCTAAATCTTCCCAAAGAAGCGTTCGACACCATGGGTGCCTTCGGGGGAGGAATGAGAGTCGGAAGCGTTTGCGGTGCAGTAACGGGTTCCCTCGCGGTGATTGGCATTCTTTTCAACAGTGAAGAATTCGAGAAACAAGAGAAAATGAAACGTATCGCCGAAGAATTCCTTGAGGAATTCGAGAAGAGATACGGTCATCTTGATTGCAAAGTACTTAAAGAAAAGTACAGGGATGAAGTTATCGGATGTGAGCCGACCGTAAGAATGGCCGCGAAAGTGCTTGAAGAGATAATCGTCAAGTACGAAAGAGAAAAGACTAACTGATGACGATCAAATGAAAAGAAACGAGAGCATTGCTTGCACTAGAAGAGAAGTGGGGAGACAAATACCACTTGTCAATAAAAAGCTGGAAGGAAAACTGGGAATCTCTTTCAACCTTCTTTCAATATCCAGAGGAACTGAGAAGATTGGTTTATACAACTAATCCCATTGAATCAGTTAATAGACAACTGAGGAAGGTAACGAAGAATAAGGGAGTCTTTCCTACGGATACTTCTCTCTTAAAGATGGCTTATCTAGCAATAATAAATATAACAAAGAAATGGACAGTAAGACCACTTGAATGGTCAAAGATCCTTACTCAACTTGTGATAAAGTATGAAAGATTAGCTAAGTACATAAGCTGATTC
>NZ_DIMV01000032.1:0-23678 GCF_002425715.1 Mesotoga sp. UBA5557 | reverse complement strand
CATTTTGCTGTCAAAGCTGAGTTTTTGATGAGCCGCTCTCGAATCTCGATGCGAAATTGAGGGAATCGATGAGGCTCGAAATCCGTCGAATACAGCAAGAGGTTGACATCACCAGTGTGTACGTTACTCACGACCAGGTAGAGGCGATGAGTATTTCCGATGTCATTGTGGTAATGAACGACGGAAAAGTAATGCAAATAGGAAGTCCGTTTGATATCTACGCCAGACCACAGAACAGTTTTGTAGCAGATTTCATCGGACGGGTCAATTTCATCGACGGGGAAGTGGAATCTGTCGACGGCGACTCAGTGACAGTGTTGTGCAGCTCTCTGGGAAAGAGGTTTGTAGGCAGTAAGGGAGGTGAATTCGCTGTCGGAGACAGTGTTAGGATAGTATTGAGACCGGAATCCCTTTCTGACAGGGAAGAAGACAAGATCAATATTCTTAATGGAAAGGTCTTGAAGTATGTCTTCCTCGGATCGAATGTTGAATATGAGATAGAGCTTCCGGATGGAAAGAGGTTGAACGCAGTGACTTTCAACCCGATTGAAAGAAAGTTTCCCGTTGTAGGCAAGGAAACCGAACTTTTCTTCTCAAAGAAAAGTGCATGGGTCATAAAGAGCTGATATGGATGGTCATGATGTTCTGACCTATTACTGTCTGGATAGGTGCAAGGGCTTTCTCTCTGAGAAAGTAGAGGTTACGCCTTATACTTATGAAGAAGAAGACCCAGGCCCTTACAGTCTTTCAGAGAGAGGCTTCGAAGATTATCTGGGGCGACAGTACCTTTCCGATTCGGACGAAGAGCTGCGGTTGGATTTCTTCGAGAATTCGGTGCCGATCGAGGGCAAAGCCCCCGCCTGGCAGATAATGACCATCTACTCTTATGAACCTGATTTTGGAATGGACAGAGACCTAAAGCTCTCTCCACTGCAAAGGTTTATGGGAAGCAGCAGAATGTGGCGACATGAAGAGTATCACATCATACTTCGCTTTGGCGAAGTGACAAAGAGATTCCTTCATTTCGATCAAATGAGCGAACTAGCTATGCAAAAGGGTGACAGGTACTGGGCACTGAGATTTGCGGCCCGTGCCATTCACTATCTCGAGGACTGCGGAACCCCGTACCACACCTCTCCGGGGACCCTCTTCGAAGTACTCAAGATTCCTTTTCTATACAAGAGGCAGTTCAAGAAGATAAGCACATTCCACAAATTCCACGACAGGTACTTAGGCTACCGGCTTTGGAGAGAGTACGGTACGTACATTGAAGAGATCAAGACCGCGGAGCCCAACGATCCAAAATCCCTAGAAGTCGTGGCTAAAACAACGAGAAGGGAAGCATTGCGGCTTCTTCCCGAGACCGAGCGATCNNTCGACGAGGACCCGCCGATGTTTTCCGGAATAGAGTGCTCAAAAGATTACTATGACAATCTGGTTGCTTGTAAAGATACAAGCGAACTTGACCGAATAAGTCGTAAAGTGCTGAAGAACACCTCTTCAGCTGTGAAGACATACCTGAAGCATCTTGACCGGAGGTTCTCTTAGAAGATCCATTGGGGAAAGAGCCAAGGCACAGAAAAGCCTCTGGGGACGCAAAGCTGCCTTCGGCAAGAGGCGAGGCCGACTATGTCGGGAGGTGACGCTTCTGCGCAGGAAGTGATTCTGGAATAAAACTTCAGACGCAAGGCTGGGCAAGAACGGCCAGGTCGGAATGCTGCCTTCGGCAGGTGGCGAGGAATCAACAACGAACAACTTCATTCTTGAGAGAGTATCAGAGCTTTAGGATTTGAACTCAAATCCCTCGTCGAAGACTTCTAGGCAGACATTAACGACCTTTCTGTCGTAATACTTGCCCGAGTTTTGGATTATCTCTTCAAGGGCCTTGTCCATTCCCAGCGAAGCTCTGTATGGTCTGTGTGAAGACATAGCTTCAACAACATCGGCTACGGCGATTATTCGGGCTTCAATTCTAATATCGTCTCCCTTAAGTCCTCGAGGGTAACCCGAGCCGTCAAGCCTTTCATGATGCTGGAACACTATTTCCGCTATAGGCCACGGGAAATAGACTCCCTTAAGTATTTCGTAACCCTTTGCAGAATGCTCTCTAACAAGGTGATACTCGAGATCGTTAAGTCTCACGGGCTTTGTCAGTATTTCTGTCGGTACCGCACTCTTTCCTATGTCGTGAAGCAACGCGGCAACTCGAATCGATTCGATAATGTCCTTGTATTTATCATTATCTGAATATAGTCTTCGGGCAATAGCAACTGAAAGCTCACTCACCCGTTTCTGATGGCCGGAAGTGTATGGATCTCTCGCCTCGACAAGAGATGACAGTGTGTTTATTAGTGATTCAAGGCTTCTTTGAACCGACTCCTCTGATCTCTTTCTTTCGGTAATATCTAGAACGATCGCGACGAATACACGCTCATATTCGTCTTCATGTAGTTGAAGTCTCACTTCCACGGGATAGGCAGTTCCGTCTTTTCTGACATGCTCGGTCTCAAAGACTTCATAGGACATCGGGTCTTTTTTGAGTCTGTTCAGAACTTCCTCAAAAACTCCTCTATCCATCTTAAGTTGCAGATCCAGAGGAGTCATTTTACGCAGTTCATCAAGAGTGTAACCCGAGTTTTCCGTAGCTCCTCTATTCGCTTGAAGGAAACGCAATGAGTCCGGGTCGAACAAATACATCTCATTGAACGAGAGATCTATGACACTCCCAAGCCTCTTAAGGGCCATTTCGGCAATCCTTCGACTTGTAATGTCCAGAGCGATAGCGGCGATCATCGGTTTGTCGCCGTCGGAAGGTATGGGGAATTTCTGTACATAGAGGATCTTCTCCTGACCGTCGGCAGCCATAATCCTTTCTTCCCTCACTATCTGTTCTCCATTCTGAGTTCGCAGGTCGTCGTCAAGTATATCTCTGCCTAGCTTTCCGGGGTAGTTTTCCTTCGGATCTCTTCCAATCCAGTCGTCCTTGAACCCGAACATCTTGCTTGCAAAATCGTTGAAGTATGTCATTCTCAAATTGCTGTCCGAAATGAATACTGCTCCCGGAAGTCTATCCATGAACAGAGAGAATCTTCTCTGGAGAAGTTTCTCGTTCTTCTCAAGCTTGAGCTTGTAGATTGCGTAAGAGATATCGTCGACTATTTCGGAGAAGAGGTCTCTTTCTTCCTTTGAAAGATAGAAACTTGCCTTAATGACAACTGCCATGGCCCCCATGCAGTTGTCAGCAACTCTTAAGCCTTTTGCAAACACCGCAAGATCACCGGAGTCGCTAAATGTCAAGCACTTCTCGTGGTATTCCTTACTTCCGATCGAAATAACGCCTTCCCTTTCCATTGCCTCTCTCAGCATGGGAGGAATATGACCTGATTCTAAACTGGATTCTATTTCCAGCAGTTGAGATCTACTGAAGCCCGAGGCGGCCCAGCTTGAAAGGTCCCCATTATTGGTCAACAGAATCATGCATCTCTCAAACCCTCTGGAGCCGGTCATCAACTCGGCACTCTTCTTTATGAGATCATCGATATCATTTTCGGTAACGATCAGACGATTAACTCTTCTAATTGAGGAAAGAACTCCGCTCTGGTGTTCTAGCTGAGCTTCAATTCTCATTGATGAAATGCCGAATGAGATGTCTTCAGCAAGCTCCTCTAGGAGTCGAACTTCCTCGCTATCAAAAGCGTCTTCATACTCCGAGTAAATCACCAGGCTGCCTATTACCCTCTTATCGACTAAAAGAGGGATTGCAACCGAGGCTTTCAGCCCGTACTTCAAAACAGTGTCTTTCCAAGGCAGATAATCGGGGGAACGATCAATGCTTCTGGTAATAACGGTCATTCCGGTCTTAATAGCTTTTCCTATGGCACTTCTGCTCAGTTCGCTTTCATCCCAGGTAATTGCAACTTCAAACGGATAGTCCTTTGCCTTTCCGCTGACGGCAACCGGGTCAAGAGTCTTTTCTCCGGGCCTCTTAAAAGCTACCCAGGCAAGCGGGAAATCTCCAATCTTGGCGACGATATCACAAAGTCCATTGAGAAGAGATGCTTCTTCCTTTGCATGAACCAAGAACTCATTTGCCCTTAACATCAGTGTTAGCAACTTGTTAAGCCTTTGGAGTCTCATTTCGGCCGCTCTGTGCTGTGTTAGATCCGTATGGATCCCGACCATTCTCAAGGGTTCGCCGCTACTGTTCCTCGATACTACCTTTCCACTGTCGAGAACCCAGACAGACGAGCCGTCCTTCCCAATAAGCCTATACTCCAGCTGATAATTGGGTGTCTTGCCTGTAAGGCATTTCTCCAGAAGAGACTCCACTTCAGCGAGATCTTCCGGATGAACTCTCTTCTTCCATTCCTCTACGCTACTGGAGATCTCTTCATCAGAGAAACCCAGCATCTCCTTCCATCTTCTTGAGAAGAAAACGTGACCGGTCTTGATATTCCAATCCCACACACCTTCTTCCGAGGCGTCTATTGCAAAAGTCAACCTTTCTAGACTGTCCTTCATATCGTCCTGAATCGAGATTCTCTCTAGGGTATTTGAAAGAACCGAAGTCGCGGATAAGAGTAGCTTCCTCTCTTCTTTCAGGAAAGGTTCATCTTTCAAGAGTGATTCGTTGATAAGCGATATACTTACCTCTCCCATCTTCTTTCCATTTACGACTATGTCGGAAGAGATCGCCCTTTCGTTCGACCAATTGTCTCCAGAATTCCAGATACTCCCGTTGAATTCGATTCTTATAGATACTTGATCGGTGAACCTGAATCCTTTGGGAAGCTGATCAATTAGCAGACTGACAGCTTCATTTGCTGTCGAGGATCCGTGAAGCGCGCTGGAGATCTTGTAGATACAATCCAGTTCTTTCATTCGCTCCTGAAGAGCGAAGACGAATTTCTCCAGCTTGTCGCTACCTTCTTCAATCGTCACATAAACGCCTCGCTCTGCAGTAGTCTAGAATCATTCTAGCATTAAACAGCCAGGCAACAAAAGGTTTTGATGACAACGAAAAAACCGCCCCGAAGAGTGCGGGACGGTTAACAAGTGTTTGCAAAAGGCATCACTACTATGGGTATCAATCACTCTGATCTAGAGTATGTTATTGATACTTTGGGACACTTTTCCTTGCACTTGAGGCAAACGAGGCACTCTGAATTGTCTATCTTCATTCCATCACTCTCTTTTTCTATGGCGCTAACGGGGCAGACCTTCTGGCAGATTCCGCAGGATACGCATGAAGGTTTGTCAACCTTCATACTGAAAAACGGTTTCTTCGAGAAAAACGTTAATAGCGTTCCAAAGGGACATATGTACCTGTGCCAGAACTCCTCCTCAAATATCAGAGTAACCAATACCGAAAACGCTGTGATGTAAAGAAGGAGATTGATCTTGATTTTGAAAACCCTAACCGCAATCATAAGCACCACAAAGAGTATCAGAATCGCCCATCTGAATACGCCGTTCTTGAATATCGCCGGCGTTCTTAGCCTCTTCAGCCTCAATTTCGCATACAACCAGTCTATTGGCCTGAACAGGGTCTCCATGGGGCAGATCCATCCACAATAGATTCTCCCCAGAAAGAGAGCGCCCAGAAGTCCGACGCCGAATACCAAGAACCATCTCTGCAAATCCCTGTTTCGCAGCAAGAATACGAAGAGAGCGAGAAAAAGGACCTCCACGATCACTCTTAGTGTTGCAGCTTTCTTGCTAGACATAATCATCTCTCCTTTCATTCAGAGTCTATAGCAAACAGAGAGTCAAGTACGTGACATAAGTCACGAACTCGGTATTATCAGTCGAAATCGAATTCAAGCTGGTGTAGTCTTCTATATATCCGTAAATGCGGGGGGTGTTTCTTTGAAGAAGATCGAAGGAAGTGAATGGAAGAGACTCCTTCCTTTTCTGTACAGAAACAAGGAGTTCAACATGTTCATTATTGGAGATATCGAGAATACGAGTTCCGATTCAAAGCATATGGAGATATTCCTCGATGGAGATCTAGACAACCCGAAAGGTGTCCTCCTTCGTTACTACAAGTTCTTCATTCTAGCCGATTCCAGTAGAATGGATTTTCGAGAAGCTGCAGGTATCATAAAGAGGGATGCTCGGGCAATGATGCTTACCGGAAGCGTCTACGGGATAGACAAAATGGCTCCGTATCTTAGTGAGATGTGTGAGGAAGAGGACGCTCTGCGTTTTGCCGTCATGAAGAAACCCAACCTTGTCGAGTCTGTATTCGAAGTGAGAAGAGCAACGATGAAGGATGCCACAAAGCTTCTGGAATTTCTTTGCTCAGTAGAAGAGTTTCATGCTACGGAAGAAGAGTCTTTCATGGCCACACTGAGAGACGGAAGCACTCGAAGATATATAATTGAAGATAGGAGCGAAATCGTGGCTACGGCTGCCAGTACTTCCGAGAGTTGCGATATGGCGATGATCATTGCAGTTGCGACTAGGAAGGACCATAGAGGGCGAGGCCTGGCATCGGCAGTAGTATCCAGACTCTGCGGGGATCTCCTTGCCGAAGGAAAGACTCCCTGTCTGCTCTACGACAATCCTGATACGGGTAGAATCTACAATCGACTTGGATTCAGGGAGATCGGGGAGTTAAAGGCGCTAAGATTCAAGAAACCATAGATTCATTTAGAAATCGATTACTAGACCTACTTGACCCATCGGGACGAAACTGGTTTCTGGAGAAATGATTCTTTGGACCACGTTCAGGTTCAACCCTAGCTGGAATCCGGCCTTAAGTCCAGGTGAGATATTTCATTTCGTTTCCAGAAGCACGCCCAGAACTGCTGCGAGACTAAACGATTCGGAGATGATCGCTCCCAGGCAACCTCTCATAAGCGCTGAAACTTCCATTCTATCCTTTCGTAGCATTATCGATGAGCAACTGTATCCCCCTGTGAAAGAAAAAGGCCAGGGGCTGCCGGTCCGAATATCGTGATCGGCGGTATGCTCCAAATCCAAAGCAAAGACCAGAATCCATCTCAAAGGACAGACCGAGTATTGAGAGACCTTCAATCCCCATCCTCAACGTAAGCCCCGGAAGTAACGAAATGAAAAGGAGAATCGCAATAATCGAAGCGAGAACTTTCCGCATGATCCACCTCCCTTCTTCGGGAAGATTATATTGTTTTGTCTTTCATAAATAGCCTCATCTTGTACACAGATGATCGGCAGGTTGATGATAAAATCTTACTAGTGACAAAGAGTGAGGTGTGAGTTGATGGAGCATGGCAAGATATCGCCTAAGGAAGTAGTTGAGAACTTCTTTGACAGTTATAGAAATCACGATCTCGAGTCAATCGAATCGCTATGCTGTGCTGATATTACCTATGTGAATCCCGAAGGGCTCGTAAGTAATGGGAAAGGTGAGTTTCTTGAGCTTCTGGAAAAGGAGTTTGATTCGTTTGGGGTTCTCTTTGAGCCGATATCTTGGGAAGTTACAGTTGAAAGAACCTCGTTCTGTTTTGTTTCATGGAAACGAGGTATGAAAATCGCAAGAAAAGCTGCATTCAGGAGAGTAGAGGTATTCGGTTCGGCACTTGTTGTGAAAGCAGATGGCAAGTGGCAACTGATGCACTTCCAGCATGGCTTCACAAGTTCTTACGCCGGCCTTCTGAAAGCCAAGAAGAAGTGATTGCAATCTCACGGATCGCTTTTTCTCGCTAAGGATAGTACATCTAAGTGATTTTTGGCACTACGAACCGACTAAACAGATCAGCCCGGCAATTAGCGTCATTTATTAGGAGGACAAATCTGTGGAAAACAACAGGAAAGCCTGGCTCGTAGTCTTTAGTGGTTTGGGGGTCAATTTGACTCTCGGGGTCCTTTATTCGTGGGGAATTATCTCAGCGGCCTTGATAGACGACTTCAACTGGACAGCAACGCAGACTCAGATTCCTTATATGCTTGCTTCAGCGGTCTTTGCTTTAACCATGATTCCAGGAGGAAAGCTGCAGGATAGATTCGGTCCAAAGCCAGTTCTTTTCGTATCCTCACTTCTTGCGGGGATGGGTTTTATCTTCTCGGGGATGAATCTTACCGTAGCCGGGTTAACCTTCTTTTTCGGGTTCGTGTTCGGGCTTGCGATGGGATTTGGCTATTCATCGCCAACACCGGCTGCAGTCAAGTGGTTTCATCCCGATCACAGAGGGCTGATATCAGGTATTGTTGTTAGCGGTTTTGGATTGGCACCTGTGTATATAGCGCCGCTGACTTCGAGCCTCATTGCTATGTTTGGACTGCCGACGGCTTTGGTGATTCTTGGTGTTCTCTTCTTTCTGATTGTCTTTTCCCTCACCTTCCTAATCTCCAACCCTTCCGATGGTGTGGAAAAGGTAAAACTTAAGAAGAAGCCTAGAAGAACCCATAGGCTGGCGACAAAGGATTACTCATTGTCCGAAATGATGAAGACACCGCAGTTCTATATTTTGTGGACCATGTTCTTCTTTGGTACGTTTGCAGGACTGCTCATTATCGGTCAGATGTCGAAGATAGGGTTAGAGCAGGCATCAATTAGCAATGGATTTCTGCTGGTGGTTGTTTATGCGATTTTCAATTTCATTGGCCGGGTAACGTGGGGCACGATATCTGATTATATTGGAAGAACGGCCACCCTATTCACTATGTTTGCCATTCAGGCTCTCATATACTTCCTGTTCAGTTCATTCACCAACCCTGTTGCTCTGTTGATAGGGAAGAGCGTTGTGGGATTCACTTTTGGCGGAATGCTCGCAATCTTTCCGGTTGTAACTGCCGATTTCTACGGTGTGAAGAATCTTGGACTGAATTACGGGGTAATGATAACGGCCTGGGGTGTAGGTGGAGTCATCGGCCCTTTGCTAGGTGGGATTGCGCGCGACCTTACGGGTGGATACGGGATAAGTTACTTGGTCTCAGCGGTTCTGAGTGTTTTGGGTGCAGTGCTAAGTCTTATAATCAGACATCCAGAAGCAGAAGACCGCAAGGGACGTTTGGGGGAACCGGATGGTAAAACGGGTGGAAGCACTTGAGAAGATCAGGAAGACTCTGGCCGTCCTATCGGACGACGTTCAGTGGAAACTAGATGACATCGTCCAAACGATAGGAGATCTCATAGATGCGGAAAGAGAGATAAAGGTGGATTCTCTGAGAAAGATAGCAGCGATGAGTTCCCACAGGAGAAGACTTCTAAGCTATTACCTGATGGCTGTCGAAGAGAGAAATTCTTTACTGAAGCAGAGAATTGAAGACTTATGGCAAGTAGAAGACAATGAGCTTCAGGAGGTTATCGAGGATCTTCAAGAACTGTCCAGAGATTCTCAAGACATGAAGAACGAACCTCCAGCTGGAGACTAGAGGCTCTTCTCTATATATTTCATGAGTGTTTCCAGCTCCGCTATCTTCTCCTCAATATCGCCGGAAACCACTGCTTCTCTTATGCAGGTTTCGATATGCTTGTTTACAACTGTTGTGTTTGCCTTCTTGAGGAGCGAGATGACAGCGAGAAGCTGAGTGGAAATATCTATGCAGTATCTCTCTTCTTCTATCATCTTGATTATGCCGTCTATCTGACCTCTGGCAGTCTTAAGAATCTTGAGAGCCCCGTCATGTTTGTGATGAGAATGTGTATTCATAATTACTCTCTGATTCCCCAAAATGAATAACCTGCATCTTCAATAATCTCTCTCAAGCGGTTCTCTTCAATATTCTTGGTTGTGAAGATTTCTGCGATTCCTTCATCAATGTCTACCACTGCGTCCTCCACGCCTTCCACAGACTTCAACGCTCTTTCCACTCGCATTTTGCAGTGATTACAGCTCATTCCTCCAATTTCAAGCTTCATAGTATTCCTCCTTCTAGATTCGTACTCTCTTCAACCTCAGTGCGTTTGCGACTACACTAACACTGGAAAAGGCCATGGCTGCACCGGCTATCATAGGGTTAAGCTTTATTCCGGCCACTTTGTAAAGGAGACCGGCTGCCACTGGTATTCCAATAACGTTATAGAAAAAGGCCCAAAAGAGATTCTCTTTGATGTTTCTGATGGTTGCTCTGGATAGCTTTATTGCCTTCGGAACATTATTAAGATTGTCGCTGATAAGAACGACGTCTGAAGACTCGATAGCGATGTCGGTTCCCGATCCGACGGCAATGCTTATATCGGCCTCCGCCAGTGCCGGGGAATCGTTTATCCCGTCGCCAACCATCATGACGGTCTTGCCTTCTTTCTTAAGATCAGCAACCTTTCTCGCCTTGTCTTCGGGCATTACTTCGGCAAGGACATTCTCGATTCCTACCTGTTCTGCGATTGCTTTCGCGGTCCTGGTATTGTCTCCCGTCATAATATAAGTATCTATTCCCATTTCTTTCAGCGTTGATACGGCTTCCAAAGAATTCTCTTTCACAACATCTGCAATTCCAAACACCGCCGCTGGTTTGCCGTCTACGGAGACAGAAACGGGGGTCATTCCCTTGCTGGAAACCTTGTCCACTAACTCCATCTCTTCCGCAGATAGACCAACAAAACGGTGATTCCCGATTCGCACCTCTCTTCCGTTAACAACTGCGATGATTCCCTTTCCAGGGTAAGCCTCGAATGAAGAGACTTGCAGCAATGTGCCGTGATAAGCAATCGAAATAGCCGAGTCTAGAGGATGAGAGCTTCTTCTGGCGACGCTTGCAGCCAGTTGTAATACCTGATCGCTATCTAGAGATCCCATTGTATGAATGTCTACAAGCTCAGGTCTTCCTCGCGTTATGGTTCCTGTCTTGTCGAATACGATAGCATCAACCTTATGGGTTACTTCCAGAGCTTCTCCGTTTCTAAAGAGAATCCCCAACTCTGCTCCCTTTCCTGTGCCGACCATGATTGCTGTTGGAGTAGCGAGTCCCAGGGCGCAAGGACAGGCAATCACAAGGACTGCGATCATCATTGACATGGAGAACGCGAATCCGTAGCCTAGGAGTATCCATGTAACAAAGGTGACTGCAGCAGCAATAAGTACAAAGGGCACGAAGTAGCCGCTCACGATATCTGCCATCCTTGCTATCGGAGCCTTAGAAGACTGAGCATCTTCAACGAGCTTTATTATTCTCGATAAAACTGTATCGCTCCCTACTACTGTAGCCTTCATCTCAAATATTCCGCTGATGTTTGTTGTGCCGCCGATCACCTTAGCACCCTTCTGAACGTCAACGGGGATAGATTCCCCGGTTATTACCGATTGATCGATGGAGCTCGTTCCTTCCAAGATTTCCCCGTCTACCGGAATTCTCATTCCGGGCTTGACAAGGAGAGTATCTCCAACCTCGGTTTCCTCGATCGCAATTTCTTCGAAACCGTCGCCCCTCTTCACATAAGCCGTTTCCGGAGATAGACTCATTAACTTCATTATTGCATCGGAAGTTCTGCCTCTCGAAAGGTTCTCTAGATATTTACCAAGCGAGATCAAAGCAATAATCACTCCTGCCGATTCAAAATAGAGATCTGCTACGTAAACGTGGTTACCAAGAGCGATTTGAGTCGTTGCAAAGATACCGTACGCAAACGCTGCGCCTGTTCCGAGACCAACAAGACTATCCATATTTGGATTGCCTCTGAAGAGATTCGGTATTCCCTTAAGATAAAAATCCTTTCCGGCAATTACTATCGGGACTGTTAAGAACAGCTGAATCATAGCGAAGTTCAACGGATTCATATGAGGATCTATGATTATGGGCAATCTGAGCCCGACCATATGGCCCATGGCAACTATCAACAAGGGCAGAGCAAAGATTGCGGAGAATACCAGCTTCCTCTTGTAAGAGAGCGTCGCCGCCTCTTTTCTTAAGCGGCTTGCTGCAAGGTTTTCCGTTATGAGGCCTCCAGCCTTATAGTCTGCCTTTTCGACGGCCGCCTTAACTTGACCGATTCTAAGAGCGTCGGGATCATACTCAAAGGAAACGGTATCTGAGGATAGATCCACGCTGACGCTCTTGATACCTTCTAGTCTACCGATCGCTTTCTCAACAGCTACGGAACATGCTGCGCAGGTCATGCCATCAATTTCCATTACGGCCTTTCTTCCGGACTTCACTTCTTTGAGCGAGTAGCCAGAGTTTTCCACTGTTTCAAACAGCATTTCTCTATCTATTTTGTTTGCAGCTTCGATAGAAAGTCTTTCCGTTGAAAGATTGACGGTCGCACTCTTCACCCCTGCGATTTTCAAGGCAGCTCTTTCAACCGCTTTTGCACAGGCTGCGCAGGTCATACCTTCAACGATATACTCTTCTTTCAAATCTAATCCTCCCCTTAATTTTTGGTTCTCCTTCTGGTTCTCGCTAAGCACTTTCCGCATCTAGTTGAGACCGCGCACTTTTCCAGTTCCTTCTATGACCAAACTCTCCTTACACTGAGAAATTCGAAAATCGGCCTATTTCCATGAACTGGCTGCAAACTCTTCTTCATAATGCTCGTAAAGAGCAAAACTCAAATCATCTTACAACTCCCCTCCCTGGGGGGAGGTATTATTATAATACAATAAATTCTGTCGGTTTTCAACGAATCTGAATTGATTCTGGGATTTGTACCCTATAAAAAGTTCTGAAGAAAGTTGAAGAGAATTATTAGATAGATTCTTTTCTCCTTGGAAGTTATATGATTGTTTAGGATCTAATCTGGCTGTCTGAAATAACCCGCTTGCTGAGATTGAGTATCAGCGGATTCTGCCTTCCATTGCTCTGACAAGTTCTCTGCAGAAGTCAGGAATGTCCTTCACTACACGCCCCCAAACTAGGTTGCCGTCACTGAAAGCTGGTTCATCCAACCAGATTGCGCCTGCATTCAACAGGTCATCCTTTATGCCGTCGCTGCCGACAGATTTTGAACCTTCTACGATTCCGGCTGAAATGCCGACAAGTCCTGCGTGACAAATCATAGCAATAATCTTTTTCTGCTCGTTTGCAGTCCTTATGAGGTCTTTAACATCTTCAAATCGTCTGAGCTTGTCGGGTGCCCACCCGCCGGGTACTAGAATCCCATCTACTTCTGAAACATCTATCGATTTGAAGTCCGCATCTGATATTGCGGTAAGCCCACCCTTGCCCTTGTACAGCCTGTTCTTCTCTTTTCCGGCGACAGTAACTTCTGCGCCCTCCTCTTGAAGTCGCATTACGGGTACCCAGAACTCGAGATCTTCAAATCCGTCTTCTACGAGAACTACGACTCTCTTTCCTCTCAGCTTCACGTTGCACCTCCGAATCGCTAAAGAGTTATTAGAAACCATTCGAGAGTGGCTTCAATGATTTCCATTACTTTATCTCGCCTATCAAAAAGATCGAATATGTGGCCCGAATCCTGTTCAAGGAGCCTGTCGACTCCCTTGTGGAATCTGGTAAAGAGCCTTGAAGCTTCCGGCTGAGGGAATACAATATCGTCCTTAAGCCCTGATACGACAAGAAGAGGGCCTTCATAAGAGACTATCTCGGCCACAGGATTGACTGAAAAAAGCTCATCAAAAAACTCCCTTCTCAGTACGGTAAAACCTCCCCAGGAAATGTTCGCTTCTATCTCCTCCAATGGAGAGGCTATCATTGCCCTCTCAACAGAATCTACACCGAGAAGAGCTGAGTACGAGTGTATAGGTATTGCAACCGCAGACCAGAGAGCGACACTTCTTACTCTTGAATCTCGACCGGCAAGGCAAGCAGCGACCAGGCCGCCTTGACTGAGGCCGACCACGCCTATTCTTCTGCTGTCAACGCTATCTAGAGATGAAATGAAGTCAATAGAGGAGACAGCATCAAGGATCTGCTTGTTAAAAGTAGTGTCCTTCCACTCTCCTTCACTGATTCCCGAGCCTCTGAAATCGAATCTCAAAGTGGCAATACCCTTTTCGGCGAAGGCCGTTGCGGTGATCTCAAATAGCGATTCTTCCGAATCATACACGATTAGATCGTTCATGTGGCCAAGAAATCCATGGAGGAGCAGCACAATTGGTACATAGCCTTCTTGGAGCTCCGGTATGGTAAGAACTCCGTTTATTCTCAGCCCTTCACTGTAGAAGTGGACGGCGGTCTCTGAGACAATGTACTCTGACTCGGAAAGGGCTGCATGCGATGATACTGCAAGCAGAATGAAAACGGATAGAATCAGAATTTCTTTTAAGAAGTGTCCTTTCACTGTTCACCTCCGTGTTTTTGCACTATCGATTCCATTCTACTCTCTGAAGAGGAACTAGGGCCAGAATTTGCTCATCAGTGAAATCACGCTTAGACTCGATTATCTAAGTGGCATGCAGACTTCTCACTGCATTCAGAACTTGCTTCATGCTAAAATAAACAAATAGAAGGTGAGAGAGTGGCCAGAACAGAAATTGATGCTCAGATTCTTCTGAGCGACCTCGAAAGTATTCTTCAATATCGCCTCAAGAGGAGAGACAAGGAGCGGATTTTCGACGCCTACGAGTTTGCACGCTTTCATCATCAGGAGCAAATGAGAGATTCGGGTGAGCCGTTCATAAGTCACCCGGTAGAAGTCGCGAAGATTCTTGCCCAGTTCTCGGCCGACAATGATACTATAGTCGCTGGGATACTTCACGACATAGTTGAAGATTGCGATGTGCCGCTTTCCGAGATAGCTGAGAAGTACGGTGATACGGTTGCTCTGATCGTCGATGGTGTGACGAAGATAAGCAATTTGAAGCTCAACGAAAAGCTTGAGTCGAAGATAGTGAAGTCGAGAATGAAGGTCGAGACTCTACGCAAAATGCTTCTCGCGTTATCAGAGGACCCGAGGATCATAATCGTCAAACTTGCAGACAGGCTTCACAACATGCGAACTCTTGACTTCCTCAAGGATCCAGAGAAGAAGCGCGACAAGGCCAAAGAGACGATCCAAATCTATGCTCCGATAGCTCACAGAATAGGTATGCACAGAATACAGGCAGAGCTTGAAGATCTTGCCTTTAAGTTCGAGTATCCTGAGGAATTCAAGGAACTGAAGTTCAAGGTCAACAAGAAGCTTAAAGAGCGTCAGGACATAATGGATGAGTATAAGGAGATAGTGCTCAGAGAACTGAGAAAGAACAGGATACCTGCTTTGATAGAAGGCAGAGTGAAACACCTTTATAGCATATGGCAGAAGATGATAAAGAAGAACAGATCCTTCGACGAGGTGTTCGATCTTATTGCCCTGAGGATAATTACGGGTGACGAAGTGAATTGCTATAAGATTTTGGGCGCAGCACACTCTCTATGGCCTCCGATGCCTGGTAGGTTCAAAGACTACATTGCCGCACCGAAGTCGAACGGTTATAAGTCGCTTCACACAACCCTGATTACCCACAGAGGAGAGCCTCTTGAGATTCAGATAAGAAGCGAGAGAATGCATAAGGAGGCCGAATATGGAGTGGCCTCTCACTGGGTCTACAAAGAGGGAATTGATGTAAGGGATAGAACCTGGTTTACACAGCTCGTCGATTGGCAAAAGGATTTCATCGAGAGTTTCAAGGACATGGAGTCGATTTCTCGCGAACTTGAGGTCGAAGAGGTGTTTGTCTTCACGCCGAAAGGCGAGGTTGTTCATCTTCCAAAAGGAGCCACACCGATCGATTTTGCCTACGCAATTCACACGGAAGTCGGCCATCATTACGCGGGTGCGAAGGTTAATGACCGGCTTGTTCCTGTCAATTATGAACTAAAGCTCGGAGACAGAGTTGAGGTTGTCGTAAACAAGGCAAGTGAAGGTCCGAGTCTTGACTGGTTGAAGTATGTCAGGGCAAATTCTACAAAGGCAAAGATAAAGAGATACTTCAAAAATGAGTATTCGGCGAAACTCGTTGAAAGAGGTAAGGAGATATTCAGAAAGATCAGCAGACGGCTCTCCGTATCGATGGATGACTTGATAGAGGGAGAGCAGATAAAGTCCCTGATGAGCCGACTGGGGGCGCACAACGAAAACGATCTCTTTAGCAAGCTTGGCGATGGGTCGATAACGATGGGAGAGGTACTCAGTCTTCTTGCGCCGAAGGAAGAAGAGATAGATGTTCTTCCCGAAGAGACCGAATTGATCAAACAGAAACAGGCGAAGGGGAACGAAGTCGTTGTTGGCGGCGAGACTGGAATCGCCGTCTACTTTGCCAAATGTTGTACTCCTCTTCCGGGCGACGACATAATCGCGGTGATGAGCAGCAGAGGTATATCAATTCACAACCGCAACTGCCGAAATCTGAAAGACATAAGTAAGGATAAGCTCGTGGATGCCCACTGGAACCTTGTAACGGGAGGGAGATTCAGTGCCTGGATTGTTGTGGAGTTTGACAGCACGGATAGAACTCTTATAAATAAGTTTCTTGAGAGACTGGAAAACAAGAATGCAAAAGTAATGAAGTACTCCGTTGAAGCAGGAAAGTGGGGATATGATACACTGATTGCGAATATCCTCGTAAAGGATGTTGCCCATCTGACTTTGGTGATGGAGAACCTCAGGGGTATGAAGGGTGTTCAAAACGTGAAGAGATTTGGAGGGGTTGCGTGAGGGCCGTAGTTCAAAGAGTTAGCAAGGCCAAGGTAACCGTAAGTGGGAGAATAACTGGAGAGATTGATAAGGGCCTTCTCGTTCTTGTTGGGATCGGTCGAGACGATGACGGGAGTGACGTGGAATGGCTGGTTGATAAGACACTCAATCTTCGTGTGTTTGAAGACGAAAATGAGAAGATGAATCTTTCGCTAATAGATGTCTCGGGAGCGCTTCTTGCCATTTCACAATTCACAATAATGGGCGACGCCAGAAAGGGAAGAAGGCCTTCTTTCACCGAAGCTGCCGAACCGGAAGCGGCCAGAGCGCTTTTCAACGATTTTCTCCAGATGGCGTCTAAGACTGTGAAAGTTGAGACAGGGATCTTCCAGGCTCACATGGATGTAGAGCTTGTTAACAGTGGGCCGGTAACGATTCTATTGGATTCAAAGAGAGTATTTTAGGAGGTGTTCTTGTGAAGAGATCCATGAAATTTATTCTTATCGTAATAATGGTTGCGGCGGTCGGGGCGATTGTTGTCTCTGAGAGCAGTGCGGGGCCTTCCAATCCTGCAAAAATCGCGTTTGCAGATATGCAGAAAGTCCTTGAGTCAACGAGAGACTGGGTTACATTGAATACCGACTATCAGAAAGACACTCAGTTTTATCAGGGCCAGTTGGATAGCTTGAGTAGAGAGTATCAGGACTTGGCGAACTCTGGAGCTAGTCAAGAAGCGCTTCTCCAGAAGCAACAGGAGATTCTTACCAAGAAGAGTCAGTACGAACAGACACTGGAAACTACTTACAATGCAAAACTGCAGGTCATATTGGAACAGGTTAACAAGAGAATCAGAGATTACGCAACGTTTATTGGTATAGACATGGTAATATCCGACGAAATAGTTGTATATGGTTCTTCTGCTTACAATATTACTGACGCGATAATCGAGTATATGAAAGGGTTTCAGAATTGAGTGATCCTTCTTATCTGAAATGCGAACATCTTGACAAGCGCTACGGAAGAAGAAGAGTACTGAAGGATGTATCAATAGAGGCATCATCGCTTGAGGTGGTGGGACTGCTTGGACCCAACGGTGCAGGCAAGACCACCGCCTTCAAGTCTATTCTCGGAATAGTTATTCCGAACACTGGGAGTATATTTCTCAATGGCGAGAATATAACTCATCTTCCAATCCACGAAAGGGCCAAGAGAGGAATAGCTTACCTTCCGCAGGAGACATCGATTTTCAGGGGACTTAAGGTGATTGAAAACCTGACGATGGTCATGAGACTCACCGGTCAAGAAGAAAGTCACTATGAGAGGGCGAGCGAGATACTGGATGAGTTCGGAATCCTTTCGTTGAAAGATCAGGTTGCTTCGTCGATATCGGGTGGGGAGAAGAGAAGACTGGAATTTGCCAGGACGATGACCCTTTCTCCTTCATTCATACTTCTCGATGAGCCTTTCGTGGGAATAGATCCTATGACTGTGAAGGATATTCAGAAGATGATCAGAAAGCTTAAGAGCAGGGGAATAGGTGTTATAGTTACGGACCACGATGTCTCTTCTATAGCAAAAGTTGTTGACAGACTCTATGTGTTGTACAAGGGAGAAGTCATCTCTTCCGGAGACCCGGAAGAGGTCCTTGGAGACAGCCAGGTTGTCGAGAAGTATCTGGGAAGTGACGATTGATGCTTCATGTCGCTGTAATTGGTTATTCGGGCCCCACGGACAGAAGTCCCGTGAAGGAGCTTCAAGTAGTCTGTGAAGAAGTTGGAAGAACTCTTGCAAGGCGTGGTCACGTTGCGATGACAGGTGGGAGAGACGGAGTAATGGAACTTGTTTCAAGATCTATGTCGGAAGAGGGAGGTCGGGTAGTTGGAGTACTTCCTATCGGAGACGAGGGCAACGAGCACAATGAGATCAGGATAAGAACCGGGATGGATTTTGCTATGAGATCCCTGATACTTACAAAATCCGCCGATGTAGTAATCTCTATTGGAGGTCAGGCGGGAACTCTGCTGGAAGTAGTTTCCTCGTACTCATATGGCCGTTCAGTAATCCTAATGGAGGGTACCGGCGGCTGGACAGACAGAATCAGATCTGTGTTAATTGACGGCAAGTATCTTGACGAGAGAAAGACTGTAGAAATGAAGCTGGCAAGTAATATAGAAGATCTTGAGACGTACCTTGAGGAGGCTGAAAATGGTAAGGTGTAGATTTGCGCCCAGTCCTACCGGCAATCTTCATGTTGGTGGTGTTAGGACGGCGCTGTTCAACTGGCTCTTTGCGAAAAACCAACATGGAGGTTTTGTGCTGAGAATAGAAGATACGGATATCGAGCGTTCTGAGAAGAGATTTGAGGATCAGATCCTTTCCTCCATGAAATGGTGTGGACTTGATTGGTCGGAAGGGCCGGATGTAGGCGGGGATTATGGCCCATATAGACAGAGCGAGCGTGTCGCTCTCGGTTTCTACGATAAGTTTGCTCAAGAGCTCGTCGAAAGAGGTCGGGCATATTTTGCAGTCTATTCCAAGTCAAATCAGGAAGAGGTTTTACGGATTTCAGAGGAGATTCCTGAGCTATCTGATGATGAGATATATACAGTGAAGTTCAAAATACCGGACGGTACGACCGGCTTTTCCGATCTGTCTAAAGGAGAGATGAGTTTCGAAAACGAGAATTTCTCCGATTTCATAATAATCAAATCGAATGGATTCCCGACCTACAATTTCGCTGTAGTTGTAGATGATCATATGATGGAGATTACTCATGTTTTCAGAGGAGAAGACCATCTCACAAATACTCCGAGGCAGCTCATGATCTATAGAGCCCTGGAATGGGAACCACCAACATTCATGCATATTCCTCTGATTCTTGGTAGTGACCGGGCTCCTCTTTCGAAGAGGCATGGTCATACTAGTGTGGATCATTTCAGAAGAGAAGGGTACTTGAGTGTGGGACTGATGAACTACCTTGCGCTTCTTGGATGGACAGTTGATCAGGAGATCTTTGATTATCACGAAAAGGTCAGGGACTTCGTTCCATCAGATATCTCCAACAAAGGAGTCGTCTTCGATTACGAGAAGCTTGAGTGGATTAACGGAAAGCACTTGAGGTTATTTGATCCCGACGAACTGGCTGTGCAGTTTGGATTGTGGCTGAAGTTCACTGGAAGGTTTGACTATTACGCGAACATGGAAGCCGATCAGTTTTACTCGAGAGAAGTCCTAACGATGTGCCGCGAGAAGATCAATACTCTACAGCAGCTGTTCGATTTCTCGGCGCCTTTCTTCTGCGAAGAGGTTGATTACCAGGAAGACTACGTTGTCAAGTATCTTAAAAATGACTGGAGCAAAGATCTTGTTTCTGCTGCTATCAGGCGGTTTGAAGACGCACGCGACTGGTCCGTTGAAGGTGTTGAGAAGACTGTTAGGGAACTTGCGGATGAGAAGATAACATCCAAGAAGAATACTTTCCAAACTCTAAGAGGGGGGGTAACTGGTAGGCTTGTGACTCCGGGACTCTTTGAGACGATCTCCGTGCTTGGTAGAGATAGAGTTCTTGAGAGGTTGGAGAGCCTGCTCGAGTTGATTGAGTATGAGGAAGGGAATATCGCTGATTGAGATGGTAGTCTCTCTGGCAGTATCTGCTCTCTTACTGATTTCGATCTTCAAAATTGTTAACATGTGGCTGGCTATGTCTTCCAGCATAGTTCAGGAAACGAAAACGAACATGTCTTTGTCGAGAACCTTCGACATCGTCGAAAGGGACCTTAATCGTTCCACGGGAAACTTCTTATGCGGGGTTTCCTTTATAAGCTTCGATGCAATTGTTGATGGGCAAAAGAAAAGGATAAGGTACTACGTGTCTGGAAACAGGATAATGAGAAGGTCTGGAAATTCATATAATACCGTGACCGAGTTTAGAGAGTCTGCAGGCTTCTTTGAAGAAGAAGGGACAGTCAGATTCATAATCGATAAAAGAGAAATCTTGATAGGGACAAAAGGTGGATAGGATGAATCCAAAGGATATCAGGAAGATGCTTCAGGCTATAGAAGAGGAGATTCTCTCCAGAATAGAAATGGATGTAAAAGAGATGCTGGATTCACCTTCGGCATACGTAAGGGCAAGAGCTGTGAAGTCTGCTGCTGATAGAGAGATGAGAATAGAGAATATTGAAAGCTTTCTCGAAGACCCTTCACCCGAGGTCAGAAAGAATGCAGTGGTCACTATGGCAAAGTTGAGTGAGAACCGAGATTCTATTCTCAAAGCATTGGATGATCCGTCAGATCTTGTCAGAAGCACAACAGCGAAAGAACTCGTGGAATTTGGCTATGAAGACGAGGATCTTGCGAGGCGAATCGCCGCCGACCCCTCCAAAAAGGTTAGGAAGACTTTTGTTGTCGCTCTGGCTGAAGCCGGGGAGAACGAACTCCTGAAGGAGTTTGACGAAGACCCGAGTAACGATATTCGGAGTATCCTGGCGGCCTGCAAAGGGCAGCTCAGGCTTGAAGAAGAGGAGCTTTCATCTCTTTCAGGCAAGTTCCAGAAGGTGGCTCTTCTTTCGAGATTGGGCCAGAGAAACTCAGGCGCCGCTGAAGAGCTTCTAGTTCTCTTGAAGGATTTCCGATCCTCAAAAGTCAAACAGATAATTGTTGAGACTTTCGAGTCCTTTCCTGATGATATCGCGCTTCCCACTCTCAAGAAATTGATTGATTCCGATGATAGAACAGTTGCTATCTCCGCAATGAAAACTCACAGGAAGATCAAAGGGTACGATGTTTCGATGCTTCAGTCAGCAGAGAGATTCATGGATTCTGAGGATGAAGAGATGAGATTCGCAGGCGCACAGTATATTAAAGGTCTTGTAGAACCGTCTGCAGCAGAGATTTTACACACTGGATTAGAAGATCCTTCTGACAGAGTGAGAGCCGTATGTATGGAGGCGCTGGCAAGTCTTATGGATCATTCTATTGCAGATGTTATCGATGAATCTCTTAGATCAACATCATCCCGGCTAAAAAAGGCATCGCTAAGGGCCGTGAAGAAACTTAAGACTATCGATATCGAAGATCATATTACTAGAATTCTTTCTAACAGAAAAGAGGACCTTCAGACAAGAGTACTCGCTTCTTCCGTAACGGGACTTCTAAAACTGGAAGGACCTCTTCCTTATCTTGAAGAAATCGCTCTAAATGCTTCCATTGAAAGCCGCTTAAGAATCTCTGCGGCAAGAGCTATGGCAAGGATAAATCCTTCTCGTCTGGCCGAACTTTTCGGCTTCACAGTATGATGGCGGTCAGAATCGAAAGGATCGTTACTACTAAGAGAATCGAGTCACTCAAAGACCAGCTTTTTTCCTTGAGGCAAGTTAACTTGTGTCCAGGTCTGTAGCCTCTAATTTGAAGGGCGGCAGCAGTGTCCTGAGCCTTCTTCAGCGAGGTTGCAATTACCGGGATCACTACGGAGATTGAGTTTTTCACTCTTGAGAATATGCTCCCTTTGTCGAACTCTATTCCCCGCGCCTTCTGTGCCAAGATTATTCGGTTTGTCTGAAGGGAGATAAGGGGGATGAAAGTGAGAGTTAGAGAAAGCGCCATTCCAATTTCAGAAGACCGCTTCTTACCCCCGGGGAGTTTTCCAATAATCTCTTCCACAGAAGAAGAGATCTCCAGGGGTGTTGTTGTAAGTGAAAGCATTATACTGAAAAGCACCGCAAGAATCATTCTGGCCGAAAGCACCGCAGCGTTTATCAAACCCTCTTCTGTGATCCTCAAAACCTTTAAGTCCACCAAGACTCTTCCGTGAGTAAAAAGGATCTGAAAGACTACGATCAACAGGATTAACAACCTTATCCCCCGTAGCGTCTTCACGAACTCCCTGAAAGGAACTGCTGAAAGTGCGGAGAGAACAATCCAGAGTGATAGGAAGACTGTGAAATCTGCAATCCCGCTCAGAAACAGCGAGCCTATTGAAAGCGAAACAAAGGCTATGGTCTTTGCTATCGGTGACAATTTGTGAATCACCGAGTTCGTTGAAACGAATCGCCCAAAAGGAACTCCTACCAAACATCTCTCTCCCTGTAACGAACAAAACTAGTCGGTGTTTCCCACACCGCCACTTCGTAAAGCTCATAATCGCTTCCTCCAACCCTGGAAGCCAGGCGTTTGAATATCCACTCGGCTATGTTCTCTGCGGTCGGCTGAGGTATAACATCATTTATGTATGCGTGATCGAGCAAGCTCAACACTTCTGACTTGACTATGTCTTTGAGCCGCAGAAAATCGATGACCATATCTTCTTGATTCTTCTCTCCGGCAACTGTTATCTGAAGCTTATAGGTGTGGCCGTGAAGCTTCTCACACTTTCCGTGATAACTGGTCAGATTGTGAGCCGCATCAAATGTGAACTCCTTAGTTAGGAAGAACATGAGTCTCTATCACCATCCTTTTTCACTACCAATACAGACTCTCCATGAGACTATCATATCGTATTCTTGCTTGTCAGAAGGGTAACACCAAGGAAATGCAGATGATTTGTCCTGCCATTGAGCGGAGGAATCCCTTTAACGGATACCAGCATCGGTGTTTCGCTGCACAATGAAGAACGAGAAAGACTAAGAGTGAATAGGTCCTCAAAGTGATTTACTGGCCATAACAGATGCTCAATGTGGGAAAAGATTAGCAGAGCATAACATTTCTGAAGAAGATGTCGATAATTATCAGCTGACAAACCGGTCGAGCTAGCTCACTCTATAGTTAGATAACTGCGGAATTTGCATGAATATGTTTGACATTCATCTAACTATGTGTCATAATAGTAACGTAAGAGATGTATCGAACCTGGGAGGGATGATAGGTGTCAGAAAATCAGATGAAATCGATGAAGGAAGTTACAGAGCAGATAGAGAAAGTGAGAGTTGAGATTCTCAAGACGAGATCATTCATAACTTTCTGAGAGAGTGCTGGAAAATCACGAGAGAGCTTTCGGGCTCTCTTTTTTTGTTGAAACTCCTGGCGTTTGGCGCATGTCTGTGAGACCAACCGAGAGAAATCATTGTCGGGAGTTTTGCTTTGAGAGTGCGAGAAATGATCGTCGTTGACCGTTACGGGTCAACCGTCCGAGAACACCGCGAACCAGTCCACCGAAAAGAACAATCGAGAAAGAGCATTGTCG
>NZ_DIMV01000004.1:0-28110 GCF_002425715.1 Mesotoga sp. UBA5557 | reverse complement strand
CGCTATCTTCTCTGTTTTATGGGTTAAAGTGATAAAGTCAAGAGACAATATCTGCAGAATGGATGTAATAGCCACGCTGATGAAGTCTGCAACAAATGGTAAAACAAGGACAATGACAAGCTCCGCTCTTATACCACAGTTTATCAGCAAGGTGCCTGCTTCAATCCCCTTTTCCTCGTTTACCGAGAGCAACAAAGGACTTCTTCTGGGCGTGAACATTGGAGGTAGCGGCACTATCATAGCCTCTCTGGCTAATCTGATTGCTTATAGAATCTACGTGAAAGATTGGGGCAGAAACCTCAGATACCCCGCAGTATTCACGATTTCGAGTTCCATAACACTTTTCCTAAGCCTCATTTTCGGCTATCTAAGTCTCAAACTTGTTGGGTTTCAATAGCCTGCAATTGAGAGTTCGGTCACATTATAGTCAAGACTGTTTGGGCTCATCTGCTTTGTATAAAGAAGACGACCGGTTTTTCGATCGTAAACGTTTTGATTGGCGTACGTTCCGTTTGTCTGTTGAAGCATCATAACTTCAGTTCCATCTTGAAGCTTGCCAATGTAGCTCACACTGGTTACAACATTCGTGATGGGATCTCGATCGATGTCCTGTACCTTTGTGAGCGAATTAAGGGCTTGAGCAGAAAGCCATATCGGACCGTTCAACTGAGCCACACCGGTTACGGTGTGAAATTCCCCCGGAAGGGTTCCGTACTGCATGATTGTCATTTTTACGTAATCCCAGGAAAGCGAGGATGTTACCGGAGTTATCGTAACCTGAGTCTGTGCGGGAGTGGTATATGAGCCGGGTATGTTGATCGTGTAAGTTCCTGAATATGACGTGGTCGTCAATTTCCAGGAGGGCCTTTGAGAGTTGAACCAGGGGAGCTCAACATATCTAGCAGAAAGAAACTCCATTATGTTTTGATGTATATCTGTCCCCGATTGAGCTTGAGTCAGAAGATAAAGAAGAATACCTGAGGCTCGGTCATAAGTATAGACGTGTTTAGCATTTATTCCTCTCGATTCAATCCTGACGGCCTGCACCGTCTGCCCGCCGTATTGAATAGGCATCTCCGCAGCAGTCGTATTATCGCTGTTGAATTTCGACAAGTCGTTGAAAACCGCTGGATTTAACCACAAGTCGGAAACACCCGGTTTCTCTATAGTTCCAAATGAAAGACTGGGATAATAGCCGCCCCTCATCTCCATAAAATAAGTTTGTAAGAGCGCTAAGGATCCTTCTTCCAATGCCACAACATCCATCTGATAGAGGCCTACGCCGGAACCGCCGGTATCCGACAACCCTCCCCCGGGTTTCATCACGGCAGTGCTTACCCTGTAGCTGAGCCTAAGTCCGGGAGCCATCCATTCAAGGGGACTATCCGAGTATTCGGGAAAGATAGCTAGCCAGACGCTATTAGCAAAAACCAAGGAAAACGCAAAAAACGCAACGAATAGTATGCTTGTGATTTTTCTGGTCATTCGACCCACCTCCTGCTTATTAGATTGTACAGCAGTAAAGGTTCGAAAAGCGACAGAGAAGAAGGCAGGAGATAGTAGGGAGACCCGCGGAAGAGTCTTCAACAATTCGTTTGCAACAGCCGATTTCGAGCGACCAGAACTCGCCTAAGAGAAGCCAAGATTCGATACTATGGTCACCTAATGCTTTTAACAGTCGACTTATCGAGCAAGAGTGGATTACTTCGCAATGACAGTGGTAAATTCAATTGTTGTAGAAGTTATCGGAAGCATATCCGGTCTTATGCCAAGAATTCCCGACTGCGGTGTTGGTTCGGCTCTTGCCCGAACGGAGTTTTCAACCCTCGAGTTCCAGCCAGCCTCTTCAAGGCCCCTTACGAATTCTTTCGAGACGTGAAGGCCTCTGTCACTCACATGAGCGAGGTTTGGATCACCGTCTTCAAAGAAGATGCAAAGCGCTATCAGCTTTTTCGAGACACTTCTTACCTCTTTGAAGACTTTCTTGGAATCTTGCATGTTTTGAAACCCTACGGCACTTACGATGACATCTATTGAGTCATCTTTGAGCGGGAGATTTGCTGCATAAGCAATGATTTGAACAACTCTCTCTCCCCAGCCTCTGTAACGCAAGTACTGGAGAAGCCCGAAGCTGCTCGAAGGACTAATATCGACAGCCAAGTATTCTTTTTCGGTAGAAGACAGTAGTTCTTCAAGCAGTCCGCCCATTCCGGTTGCCAGATCGAGGACCAAGCCCTGTTCATTCTTGATCAGTTAAACGGTACGATTGAGGCTCTCGGTCATCGCTTGGTTGTATTCTTCTGTGTAAAGGACCTCTCTCGACGGTCGGAGAAGTCTCTGGAAGTCGTCAAATTCTCCTCGATACCAGAGAGCGGTAGCCTTTATCAATCTGTCAGCCGGAGAAAGCTCATCCTCAGAAGGCTCAAAGAAACGCCTTTCAAGCTCCTCCTGACCGTTCATAAAACCCTTTCCGACCAACACCCATTGATCCTCACCCGACAGAAGGAAATCCAATACTTCCATTCGTTTTCGAAATCTCCGATAACAGGAGGTGCATTCAAAAGCATCTTCATTACTTATGATAGAAGAACCACACCCGGGGCACTGCAGAAGCCTCTTGATGTTCATCTTGGCACCTCCTTGGTGGCAAATAGAAGAGGTTATTTGTGTCTTCATTATAATGTTGAAAAGCCAGAAGAGTCAGAAAGGCTCTCTCAAAAGCTCAAAAAAACCTCTTCAATAGTCATGCTTGATTATTCGGTTAGAAGTTGACAGCTCTGTCTGACTGAGGCAAATAAACGAGACAGTAAATCCTATAATTGTTTGCACGGAATCGATTAGCTATGAAAACTCTGTTCGTCATATGTAATGATTTTACCCAAATGGAGGTGGGGAAACGAAAGCCAGAATATGATTGGCGGTAATCTTTGTGTTTCTGATACCCAGAAGTTTTCTAGGTGCCTGATCCACGAGGAAAAAGACATAGTATTCTATGCTGGAACGAAGATCGGGATTATAAGAATAACACCAGAAGCTACGGAGCTCTTCTCTACTACACAGAACACAGCGCTTTCCATATGGAACAACAACCTCTATGACTATTACAATGAATATTCACTTGTTGATGGAAAGGTAGTCAATCGTTTTTCTTCTACACGAATACATGCAGTTGGATTTGGATGAAAAAGATTGACAACGAGAGAGATACCATGACTTTCTATGATATGAAAAGAAAATCTGCAGGCGAGTTTGGTTTGCTTTACGATACGGATAACCTGCTTCAGAATACGTACGGTATTTTCCTCGACGAAAGAACGTTTGTTCTCTCGACAAACGGACAGGATACGGTTCTTAAATACCTAATGGAAACGGGCGAAATTCTGCCAATTGCCAGATCTGAATACGGAAAGCTCAGCTCCATATACTTTGATCAGGGAGAAAATGAGTACTATATTGCCTTTGCCGAAGAGTTGCCGTCCAATTTAACAGGACTTGTACTGGTAGGAAAAACCATATACTTTACTGCAAACTTTGGAAACGGGCTTTTCAGTTACGGCATAGACGGTGGCAAGCGACACTTCTTACGCCTCTCAATTATCCCACCTCACTGGTTGCAATCTCGTGGTAACAAATCCGTCTCAAAGGTTGTTGCATAATCGAATAGAGAAGTGTTCCGAAAACGGGGAGATGGATCGTTCCTGCTCGAAAAACCCAACTACTCGATTGTGGCTGACCGCTTTAACTCTTTTGAATCCCATTTGGCTGTAAGGTCTGTTTTAGAAGGAAATACAATCGGTCGCGTATATTCGAATGATTTCACAAATCCAAATCTGGCAGTCATATGGCCTCTCACAAATGTTCTATAAGCAGCAGGTGATTACTCAAATTACTTGAGCTGTCCGAATTTCTACAGAAGGAAATCATCCCCGGCTTCAAGAAATGGGGTACTCCAGGTCTGATAATCAGTTTTGATCAATCTTCAGAGTGCAAATACGAGCTCGCTAATCTCTTGGGAGACAAAGTAGATGAGATGCCTAGGAGATATTATAATTCCGTGAAGCTGAGGGAGAGAAAACGGCCACCTACCGGTTTTGAGATCATGACTGTGAAAACAGCGCTGGAGGACAGATCGCTCAAAGGGCAGACCGGCTGGTTCAATGCCTTCTGGCCGGATACTTGCTCCTTTCTGCGCTCAGGAATAGGATACTGCGTGGTGAAGAACAACCAGATAGTCGCTTGGTGTATCACGATATACTCTGGAGAGCGTGGAAATTGGGGCTAGAGACCCAGGGGATTTTCGGGGGCTCGGTCTCGGCTCTCTTACGTCAGCGCTCTGCGTAAGAGATTGCGTTGATAAAGGGCTCAGGCCCGAATGGCACTGCAGAGAGAGCAACTCAGCCTCAATTGGGGTAGCAGAGAAGATAGGATTCTCGGATCCTGTACATTACAAGAGTCTCTTCCTGAATTTGACAAAGGGCTTATAGTATCTATACCCGGTTAGTTTTCCAAGTCGGCCATAAAAGGACCAGTATCTTGACTTACCCTGGCAATTGAACTTCAGCTTAGGCATTGATTCGTTAAGTCTTAAAGAGAACTTATTGACCAACAGAGATGAAGTAGTGAATTGTGATAACATAAACATGAATTTGTGCTAAACTTTATATGAAAGCCACGGGACAATTTCTCACAAGGCCGGATCGTTGAAGCACGGTTCTCATTTAGTAATCACAGCCTTCCACTCTTTCTTCTGGCTCTTTCCGTAACTCGAATAAGGAGGAATGAAATATGTCTTATAAACACTACTATGTTGGTGACAGCGCTATGCACTCTGGGGACTACGAGGTTCACACAAGGGACTGCGTTGAGATGGTGAGGATAAAGTCGAGGACTTACCTTGGCTATTTTGACAACTGTCAGGATGCAGTAAGGAAGGCAAGTGATATCTATCCCAATGTGTGTGGATGCAAGTACTGCTCTCCCGGGTGTCACAGGAGGTAGCCATCGCAACTGCAGGGAAGCAGCAGAGTAATTATGGGTTTGGTTAGTTGAATGAGCAGGTTACGTCAATAACAAGATTGAATGCCTCAAGGGATCTCGTTAAGTTGAGTTTTGGTCTAATTTCACATGCCTGATTTTCCGACTTAATGACTGCGTTATCCTCTTTTCGAGAATGCTACTCATCCTAGAATCGTTTGGATCTTAATTGCTCTTGTGTTCTAAGAGACAATTGTGAACTCTTGGAGGAGAAAGCTATTTGAATGACGAAAGAATGAAGGTCGGAATCGATTTTGCAACTGGGAGAAAACACTTTCAGAGGGTTTTGCGCAGCTACGTCTACAACTGGAAAGAATCTGAACTGGTTGACAGAAAAGAACTAACCCTGAATCTATTTGTTGCGTATGATCTGGACTACAAGAATACAAAGAAGGCAAATTACACCAGGATCAGTTCCAGTGTGAACGAATTACTGTTCTCCAAACACTTCATGGGTCAGAAGGAAGTTGAGGAAGAAAAGAGGGAGCTCATTAAGCGCGGGATTGTCGATTCGGAATAAGCTTCTTTGGTTTTTGGAAAAGGATACGCTTCCCAGAGAAACATCGTTCTTTACACTGCTCTGAAGAATCACATAGATTGCCTTCTCTATCTTGATGATGATGAGTATCCAGTTGCCGTTATGAACAACATGGGTTCCGTTTCGTGGATAGGCCAGCATGTTTTGAAAACGGATTTGAATTAAATTGACCGGGCCGACATCACCTACGGTTATCACTGTGGTTACATTTCGCCGATCCCATTCATAGAGTTTTCGCCAGCGCTACCGGAAGATACGTTCAGACTGTTTATTGAGGCGATAAGTAATGACATAGTTAAGTGGGAGACCCTTAGAAGACTTATAGTACCTGGAGGAGTCTCGTGCGCCGATCCGGACATACTGAACAGTGGTGAAGTCTTTGAAGTTGAAGAGGTAAATCATGCGAAGTTTATCTCAGGATCGAACCTCTGTTTGAATCTTAAGGACCCGAGCAGACTATTTCCCTTCTATAATCCCCCTGGAGCACGAGGCGAAGATACTTTCTTGAGTACCTGCCTGAGTGACAGGAAGGTGCTGAAAGTTCCACGTTACGCCTTTCACAACGCTTTCTCGACATACAACCATGTTTTGATGGGTGTTCTCCCCACAGTCTCAGACCAATAAGAGCCGACTCGAGAGAGATAGTAAGGCGTTTCTACAGGTCCTGTATTGTCCGGATAAGATACAAGCCTCTGCTTCTCTACATAACTAATCGCGATAACTATTCAGAGAAAATCGAAGAGATGAAAATCGACCTTAGGGAAACATTACCTTGCATTTCATCGTACTTTGGTACCGATTCATTCTACAACATTTCCAGAGAGCTGAATAAGTACCATAAGTCCGTTGAGAAACACTACGAACAGTTTGAAAGAGCTAAAGGGGTTTGGTCAAAGATATCTGGTTATCTCCGGGAAGCTTATTAAGGATTGTGAATAGGTATTTGATCTGAAGCTTATATGGAGTTCCCAAAGGAAAAATCAGAACTTCTCGGGTTTTTCTGCATGGAGATCGAAGATATGTCCACATTCTCTGCAGACGCGCACGATTACCTTAGAGCCCATCGAAAGAGGCTTTCCGAAAGGCATTAGCGCTGCATAACCTGACCAGTAACCCTTTCCTATGTCCAGCGAGCCACAGTTTGGGTACTTGTCTGTTCGAATCATCGAATACCTCCAGTAGTCATTTCAAAATTGAAATGATCCAGTATTCCATTAGAACAAATCTAGAACGCTTAAACAATCTTGCGTTGCTGTCAACCGCCAGTTGACTCTAGAGCCATGATGTTACTCAGTTCGCATAAGCATTTCGATTATGTCATGAGCGTCGCATTGTTAGCGCTTGAAAATCATGACCAAAGCGGGGGATAAGCCCTTCATCTTTTTGACGAAATGAAGGCGCGAAAAGAACCACAACTCCTCCTGCAAGCAGGATTGTCCACCCAAGCCAGTGAACTTGCGGTCCGCCGATTATATTCGCTATTTCCTCTCCAGAACTACCGGGAACATTGCTCTGGATAAGCTCTTTAAACTGAGTTCTCAAGGAGTTCTCGTCGGGCAGGTCCTTAATCACGGTAATCAACCTCGCTACTACAACCCCAATCGAAGCAAGCCCGGAAAGAAAGACCATCGATCTCACTTTCACGATTCCCATTATACCTGCAAAGATAGCAATTGCTAGTGTTAGTGCTCCATACAGATCTCCGCCGTTGAAAAAGGTCGCTTCGCTTCCTCCGGGGAAACGTACTATCGGCAGGAACAAACCAGCAATAATCATTGCCGCCCCGATAACTGCGAGAAAGATGCCCTTTTTCACAATCTCCACCTCTTTTCTGATGTCCAACGAGTATTAGACTTTTATCTAGCCTCAGCCAATAATATGGGAATGCCATTCCAAGGTGTTGGATTCTTATCTCATCGGGAGAGCCCTGATTGTGAAAATGTCGGTTATCAGATCGCGACTTCAAGGTTTTCGTTTTCGAATTCGCTCTCCACAAACAGGAACTGCATTACCTTCTCCAGAGGCTGAACATCCTTCGGACTTTCTTCTGGCATCATGTGAACTGAATTCTGAACTACAAGTCTCAGTGGATCAAGGTTACCGAAGTAGAAATCCTTATAGATTCTGCTCCACCAGATCGAGATCTCTGTATAAGAGATTGCTTTCAAAGCCTGTAAAGAACATCTCTACGCAGTCCACGAACTTTCTTTGAATGTCTATTTCTTCAATATATCCGTAGAGTTTCTCACCTGTATTTATCTGAGGGTAGTATATCCGGATTGTGTCTCTGGCCTCATCGAATGTAACTGTAAGTTCCATTTTGACTTTGTTTCGTTCTGTGTGGTGTAGTAATCCGAACTCTTCTCAAGAGCGAAAACTGGTGCCGTCGCAAATAAGGCAAATCCTAACAATACTATCAAACTCTTATATCATATAGACCTCCCAACATCGTTAGATAAATCCGATAAAAGTTGTTCCATTATACAAATTCTCATTTTTCCTAGAGAAGATTAACAAACTCTCTAGAGTGAATGGGCAGAGAATCTTTGGCGAAGACGAACAGTATATAGACCTAGATAGGAGTTGTGTTCTCGTTCAAAAAATGATTAAATTTGATAAAATTGGTCATATTAAGAACTTTGTTTTAGATATCGGAAGGAACAGTTCTTAAGATCGATCTGGTCACAGCTCTTAAATGTTATGGAGGGAAATCTATGAAACCAAAAATATCGGTGCTATTTACAGCCTTACTAGTTGCGTTTCTTATATCACCGCTTTTTGCAGGAAATCTGGAACCTCTAGCAAGAGCCCCGATTATTGCAACGGCGATAGGCGACGGTGCTGCATCAGACGTTCTCGCTCTAGTCTGTGAAATGCACGGAATTGATTACGAGAACATCCTTCAGTTGAAACCCGAAGACTTCACCGAGAGGCTCGACTCGAAGAACGCGCCCGGAACACTTTTTATTGCCCCTGGTGCCATGGTCGAGGGGGATCTATATACCGTATGCGGCGTTGAGGAAATCGATGTCGGTCAGGAGATCTCCAGAATAGAGGAGCTCGTATCGATAGCGAAAGCGCGAGGAGTTCCTGTTGTAGCCATTCATATTGAAGGTGGCTTCACTTCACCAGACAACGATCCGAGGCAGTCCTTCGACTTGCTTATGCCGAAAGCCGACTACATAATTCTGGTATCACCGGAAGGACCGAGTGAGTATTTCTCCGCGCTCTCGGAGGAAACCGACGTTCAGCTGATAGTGGTCGACAAAGCTGAAAGAATTATCTATGCTCTTGATCTCTTATTCTCAATGGGTGGATCTTGATGTAACGCTCGAAACATAGTCTCACATAATCAGTCTTTAAATCTCTTTGATAGCTTCGGATAGAATGAGAGTCCTCATGAGTCTTCTTTAAGAATCAAAGATTGAAGTTCCTTCCAGGATTGATGGTTTCTGGGTGTTGAAATATTCAAGTATATTAAGAAACCCTCACTGTTTATTGACTGAACGATAAGGGCTTTCAATTTGCTGAAAGATTATCATTGCAAAATTAGTTCTTGACCACTTTGCATTCTTCTTGAGTCGATCCAGCTCATTGCCCACCTTTTTGCCAGTGATAGAATTGACACGCGGGAGGAAGGAATAATAACCCCGGAAAGGATGGTTATCTATGGATTCTGAAAAGCTTACGGAGCACGAATGGCACAAAAAGCAGGCGATAGAGAACTTCAACCTTACATGGGACCTTATAGACAAGAAAGACAGAACTGCAGAAGATGACCTTCTTATGATACACACCGCTCACGCATCACGCTTTCACTGGGGTGTGGTGGGTACCCCGATTGAATTTGCGAGGGGCGAGTGGCAAGTGTCCAGGGTTTATTCTTTGCTTAACATGGCAGAGTCAGCTTTGTATCATGGTGAGCTTTCGCTGAAATATTGCACCGACAATGCCATAAGTGGTTTCGATCTTGCCTTTGGCTATGAAGCCGTTGCGAGAGCCTACATGATTGCAGGAAAACGTGACCTTATGGATGAGTACATAAAACTGGCAAGAGAAACAGCCGATTTAATCGAGGAAGAGCAGGACAAGAACTACTTTCTTTCGGAGCTGGAAAGCATCTCTCTCTAGTAGAAAGTGAAAGCCGGCTGACTGAAAATGATTCCGAACCAAACGCAGCAGAAAGACAAATAAGAAGGGCCCCTTTCGCGGGGCCCTTTATTCAGAAAGCAAGCTAATTGACTTCCTGCAGAGCTGTCTCTTCAAGGTATTCAGCGAGTTCAAACAGGTCTACTTTGTAGACTCCCCATCCTGCCTCATCAACCTCTAAGAAATCTATTCCGCGAATTGCATTCCTCTCAACGTATCCCTGACCTTCTGGAGAAGATCGATAGAGAAGAGGTCCGGCGGTCTCGATGGGAAGAATCTTCCAGTTGTTCGTGGGGGCGGGATCTACTTCGCCAATATATTGTATGTACTTTATTATTGCCTCCCGGTTTATCTCCGTTGTGGCAAGTATAACGTTATCGGCTACATGTGGGAAATTTCCTCCTCCACTCCCTCGGTAGTTGTTTGTCACCACCAGGAACTCCATTGACGCATTAAGCGGATTGCCTTCGAAAACGGCAGAGACCAACCGTTGACCCACGGGTTTAGTAATGTCGTAAACGTATTCTATTCCTTCAATCACATCGAAGTTGTATTCCCTGAAATCGTAGTTGACTATATGTTGCGGCTCTGCAGACGACGGGTCGATCTGATTGAAGTTACTTGCGGCCGCCTCAAGCCAGTCTTTTATCTGTTTGCCGTTAAGTTTTGCCACATATATAGTATTCGGGTAAATGTAGATGTCAGTAATTGAGCCGATCGAGATGTCTCCTTGAACGTGTGTGAAATATGTCGGGCCCTGTCTGCCGGCAATGAATGGAGCAGCAGCGCTGAGAATTGGGAGCCACTCGTATTCGGAACCGGCAAATTCACGCTCCGCCCACCATATTTGAGCTTCGTTTATGATCTGAGTGACAGGATTGTCCATTATTCTTGAGAAGTAAGACGTTATCTCAGTATCGGTCCAGCCGATGGGAGTTCTTACATACTCAATCGTCGCTTCGTGCTTCGGCCAAACGAGTTCAGCCAGAAGCGGATGAGTTTCGACATCGGCGTCAACGGGAACAAGAGCTGCCGAACCATCTAACACTTCCCACTCTCCCGTATTCCAGTCATAGGCGAGGTCGAGACTTATTACACCTAAGTGTGAACCCCAAGAGCCCGGAAGTACAGTAGGAACACCGAAGATTAGGCCCTTGTCGTTATCGATGCTCTCGATGTCTGCGAAATCCCCAGGGAAATGAGAATGTTGGTGACCAAGAATCATTGCGTCAATACCTTCGATCTGAGCGAGATAATAGGCGGCGTTCTCCTGAGCGTCATAACTGGTTATTTCATCTGTGGAGATTCCCGTGTGGGCAACTGCAATTACGAGGTCTGCCTGGTCTCTGAGGATAGGAATGTACTTTTCTGCTTGTTCGACAATACCCTGTGTGAAGACGTTGCCTTCAAGATGACGTCTTCCCCAGCTCATAATCTGAGGTGGCGTGAAGCCGATCACACCGATCTTGATCGGGATTCCATCGACTTCTCTCTCGAGAATTACGTATGGGTCGGTCAAGAATCCCTTGGGATCATCTGCAAGCCTTATGTTTGCTGATACCCAGGGAAAAATCGAATTGCTTTTCGCGCGTTCAAAGAATTCCAGGCCAAAGTCAGTAACATCGTGATTTCCGACGGAGACTGCATCGTAACCTATGTAGTTGTAGGCACGGACGATGGTCTGGAAGTCGAATCCCTTAAGAGGATTCACATCGGCCTCGTAATCTCCGACAAGGCTTCCCTGAATGAAGTCGCCTGTGTCGAAGAGCAGAGTGTTTGCGTTTTCGTCTCTCACTTTTTCGATGAGCGTGAAAACCTTTGCAAGACCAATACTCTCATTCGGTTTGTCCCCCATGTAGTCGTAGGGCATAATGTATTGATGCATGTCTGTCGTACCCATTATGACAAGGGTATGGACAGTCCTGCCAGCAGCGGAAAACAACGCACTCGAAAAAGCTACCAGAATCAGCAGAACCAGTGACAGAACCTTTCTTCTATCAGGCATCTAACCACTCCTCCTTCACTATACTGGTTGCTTTCTACTATGTGAGTTAATGCAGCAACCGTTTTGGATTATTATTATACAACCAGACCTGACTGTAGGCAAAGAAGTACATTACCTGTTCCAAAGTCCTCTAGAATATTGGCAGGAAATACAGAGTATTGCAGTGGAGAAGTCTTATAACACTTTCAACCAGGGTACGTTTAAGTCACAGATCGTCGAGACTGCCGAGTCATAAAGTGCATTTGCAGCCTCTGAATATCCCCCAACAAATTCTCTCACCGCACCCATTCTCTTTAACCTGCGGAGTCCTTCTGTTAACATTGCCTTTCCCAGACCTCTCTTGTGGTACTCAGGCACAACCCCAACCGGCTCATAATATCCGGTTCTGGTGACGTCATCATACCATATCGTGCAGAAGCCGGCTATCTCGCCGCCGGGAGCAACTGCGACAATATCTAGATCTCTCCTGTACAGGGGTTGCTTCTGGATATTGAGATACCATTCCCAGCCCTCGTAATCTTCGTCCGGCTCGTCAGGATGAAAGGCCCTCCAGGAGGCCCAGCTTCTGGAAGGTAGTTCTTCTGCATTTCCAAGAGAACGGATTTCGAAACCTTTTGAGATCGAGACCTCTGCAATTTGACCTTTCAAGTCTCGTCGATGCTGATGTTCTGGCCAATCTCCTCGCGAATAACCTCTTCTCTTCAAAATCTCTATCCTTCTTCTGTCCTGAGAATTGGCGAACACCCAGAGCCTCTTGACTCCGTCATTCTCGCTAAAAAGGTGCTTCTCCGAGACTTCAAGCATCTCTTCTTCCAGCTCTTCGCAGTCAAAAACGGATGTACCTGAGAATGGACCTCGCCGAACCCCTCGCAGTTGACGGCCGCTACAATCTTCTTGTTGCCGTCTTCCCAGAATATATTATGCCCATTCAGTGAATAGACTTTCAAACAGTTTTTCATCACATGCCAACGCCAGTAGTAGAGTCTAGCAACATGCCAGGAGTACTCGCGCAGTCCATTGTTCGTAAAAACCTTCCTCAGGAACTCTCTCAGCTTCCAGTAATCCTCTTCACTCTCATATCTCCGCATTCTGTTCTCCATTTTCGCCTCTCCACCACAGCAATTTCCAACGTCAATTCTACTATTTCATAGTTAAAGCCGGGCTGATTTATCGGCCCGGCGACTTTGGCTTAATGAGATGTAAACTTGTCTCTATTCCTGCAAGCGGTACTTCCCATACGCGTCCGCTGCCTTGAGAGCAGAGAATACTGTTTCGGGTGTCACCTCAACCAGTTCGTTATGAATCGTCTCGCCTTCTGCGGAGGAAGTCTCCGCGACTTTCATCAGCTGTTCGTATGTAGCGTTCCCCAGCCCGATACCTTCAAGCGTTGTTGGAAGTCCGACTGTTTCACAGAAGTAGAACACTTCATCGATTACAGCGGGATCCTTTTCAGTAAGGAACAGCGACGCAAGCGTTCCGAAGGCTACTTTTTCTCCGTGGAAGAACTCGTGAGTCTCTTGCAAGATGGTGAGTCCATTGTGAATCGCGTGAGCCGCGGCAAGTCCTCCACTTTCGAATCCAAGGCCGCTCAGCAGAGTATTGGCCTCGATGACTTTCTCGAGAGCCGAAGTTACCACCTGTGCCTGGCAGGCGTTCTTTGCCTGCTCTCCATACTTCAATAGAGTTTCGTAGCAAAGTCTTGCAAGGGAGTAAGCCGTCATCGAACCAGGATTACCCGTCATGTTCTTGGCGTTTCCGATCTCGCAAGATCTTGCTTCAAACCAGGTTGCAAGAGCATCGCCCATTCCAGAAACAAGAAACCTTGCGGGTGCGGAAGCGATAACCTTGGAATCTACCAGAACAAGATCGGGGTTTTTCGGGAGGAAGAGATATCTCTTGAACTCTCCTTCAGGTGTATATATTACAGATAGCGCGCTGCAAGGCGCATCTGTTGAAGCAATGGTTGGAACAACGGCCACGGGAATCTTAAGGTTGTGAGCAACAGCCTTGGCTGTGTCCAGTGTCTTTCCTCCTCCAATTCCGACAAGCACGTCGGCCTTGCTTGTGGCTTTGTCGGAAAGCCGATCGATCTCTTCGTCGGAACACTCTTCGCTGAATTCAATAATCTCGGCAGAGACTTCTTCAAGCAATGAATCCTTGATAGAAGGAATTATGTTCTCGTACACGAACGGATCGGTTATAATAAAGGCGTTTTCACCGAATCTTTTCAGTTCCTTTCCCAGAGAATTCAGCGCATCGGCTCCCTGAACGTATCTCCCAGGGAAGATCGTAGCTTTTATCATGGACAACACCTCCTTATCTAAATAATTATAACGCAAAAGCCGACTAAGTTTGTGAAATAAAGATCAATATTTACTGTGCTTTTTCCCTTGATCACTGAATATTCTTGTAAGCAGCTCCGGATGCTATAATTTCAAATAGGATGTCCTTAGTGCGGACTATCTACCGAGACAATCTATGCAATTGTTTGAAGGAGGTGTTGTGAAGTGATTTACTACGTAGATGACAGCGCAAAGCCGGCCGGAGAACACGAGATTCATACCGAACACTGTGAGAGACTGAGAGAAGTGAAGTCGAAGACAATGCTGGGAGATTTCGTGAACTGCTTTGGAGCGCTTCAGAAGGCTCGCGACTTTTACCAGAATGTTGACGGCTGTGCTTACTGCTGTAGCGAATGTCATAAGGACTGACACATGTACAACTTGCTACACCCTAACTCGACAATCTATCGATGAGTTTACAACAAATGTCTTATATCTTATCTTATCTGAACAGCCTTGAAGGCTGTTCTTTTTATCGACCGATTTTCTGTTGTAACTCGAGAGCTCACGTGCAAGATTTCCTCATGGAATACTTGTTCTCAGAGTGGGGTTCGTTGTATCGCCAGACGGAACTTCTCCATCATTCCACGAATGCTATAATCTGTGAAGGTTTCGAGAAAACACTGTTGAAGAGATTAAAGAAGAGAGTGATCAAATGGATAGAGTAATTGTGGTTGGGAATATCGATGTAGATATAATAGCAGGTCCGGTGGATGACTGGCCCGAGTGGGGCACGGAGATCGGCGTTGATTCAATCGAAATGCGTATTGGCGGCCAGGCGGCTAACACGGCTGTTGTGCTTGCCGATCTCGGAGTACCGGTGGATATTGTGACGGTAGCGGGAAATGATCTCTTCGGGAAGACGTTCAAGGAGAGATTCAAAGATATGGGAGTGTCGGTAGAAGGGTTTGATCTTATCCAGGGCAGAACACCATGTACGGTTGCGATTACCCATATAGACAGCGAGAGGAGTTTCATCAGTAACGAGACGATAATGCACCATCTAGATGTTGACTTCGTTGAAAACAAACTCACTGGTGTTGAGGGAGCGCACATTTTGTTCTGCGGGATAAATGTTCTTAACGGTCTAAGAGAAAGCAACCTGCAGACATTGCTGGAAGCTCTCAGAAAAGAAAACACAATCTATCTCGATCCCGGATGGCCACCGGATGGCTGGAGTCTTTTCAGAATTCAGATTCAGAGACTGCTAGATTCGGTGGACTGGTTTATGCCCAATGAAGCGGAGCTCATGGAAGCTACTAACCAGTCAACGATAGAGGCTGCAACTGAAACGTACCTCGAGGACTATGAAGGTCAGGCAATGGTCAAGATGGGTTCAAAAGGTTCTCTTATGATTGGAAGAGAGAATTCAAGACTCTATCCCACAGCGGAATCCAAGAATGTTTTAGATACAATAGGTGCTGGAGATTCTTTCAATGCTGGGTTCATATACTCTAATTCGTCGAATGGTGAGCCAGATATTGATTTTGCGCACAGAGTAGCTAGAGATTGGATAGAGGGGCGATACAGAAGTAAGATCATGATCTAGAGAATAGCAGTTATGTTGCTCGATGTTAACGCAACGGTCGGTAGGAAGCGGCTCCGACATTTCTGCTCGCAGTATAGAGGAGGGTTACTATTATCGGAATGGTTCCACATAACGGCTCATTTCTCCTGCTTCTCTTTTGCCAGAGGGTCGAGAGATAATCTGCATTTGGATTGAATGGAGGGGTTGAGAAGAGTGCTTCTTAAAGAAGGGCAAAGAGTTCTCTTTCAAGGAGACAGCGTAACAGATGCCGGCAGAGACAGAGAAGACTTCTTTGGTCTGGGAAACGGTTACCCCGCTATTATTTCTGGGCTTGTCGGAGCCTCATATCCCGGGTTAAGAATAGAGTTTCTAAACAGGGGTGTCGGGGGCGACAGGGTGAAGGATCTTCGAGAACGCTGGAAAGCCGACTGTATTGATTTATCGCCAGACTGGATTTCAATGCTGGTCGGGGTAAATGACTGCTGGCGGTTCTATGACAGCAATGACAAGACCGAACCAGACATCTTCGAAAGAGACTATAGGTATCTGCTCGAATCAGTTGCCACTATCGGGGCGTCTTCAATAATTATGGAACCGTTCTTTCTCCCGTTAAGAGGCGAGATGGAGTCCTGGACAGAAGACCTTGGACCGAAGATTCAGATAATCAGAAGACTTGCGAGGGAATATGAGGCCATTTACGTCCCGCTTGACGGGATTTTCGCTTCTGCGGCTACAAGAAGAGAGCAGGGTTTCTGGGCAGAAGATGGTGTCCATCCCACTCCTGAAGGACACTTTCTTATCGCCCTCAAGTGGCTCAGTGCTATGAGTATTGCGATTTAACAATTGTCGAGAATGAGCAGATGAGGTGCCTACTGAGAATTCAATTCTCAAGAAGACTCATTGCTTGGCCGACACTCTCAAACTAGATAATTAGTTCTGCGCGTTGATCAGCGAATTCATTCTCTGTGAAGCTCATCCGGGCAAGCATTGTGAGCGATAAAACCAAGAGAAAATCGTTGTGCAATTTCCATGGAATCAATTCCGGTTTCTGGATTTTGGGAGCATTTGAGAACCGAAAGACTGGAATGGCAGGTGTAATAAGTAGAAGACAACTCAGGAAGCATCTCACAAAGTTGGCTCTATGGTGTAATTCACGAGACTGTCATAGTACTCGCGGTTCCTTTCGTATTCTGAACGGTAGATTATGCTTCTTGAGTCGAGCGCGTGGTCTATTGCGAGAATGCCATCAAGGTGATCTATCTCATGTTGAAGCAGCTCCGATTTTGCCTGATCGACTCCCTTCCACTCGTGTTCGATTCCCCTTTCATCTTCATACACGATATCTATCGAAAGACTTCTCTCGAGCCTAATAAGCAGATGTGGAAAGGACATGCAGTCATCCCACATGGTAAATGTGGACTTGTTGCGCTCGGTAATTCGCGGGTTCACAATAATGAAACTCCCCTGACCTAGATTGAGCGCAACCATTCTCTTAAGAATGCCGATTTGCGGGGCTGCGATACCACGGCCAAAGCCGTTTTCATTTCTGAATTCATGGAGGGCCTGCTTAAGCATAGCGAACTGCCCTAGCATCTCCTGGCCTCGAAAGTCAGTGACGGGAGATGATTTTTCCCGTAGCAATGGATTTCCAAGAAGCAATACTTCACTAGTCATAATCAACCTCCGAAAGGCCTTTGTCTCTTTTCAAGAGATTTGCAAGAGCTACTGCCGTTCCGAGGGGAAAGAGCATTGCGCTTGCTTCCAGGTAACCTGCGACAATCTCTCCTCCGGACGAGAGTATGTCTTCAAGCCCTATCTTGCGCTCAAGACTCCCGCAAAGCAACTCCTCCGGTATGGCAATCAATGCGCTCACCTCCTCGGGGTCGAGTTCGAAGGGAGCATCATCTGTGAAATATGCATTGAAGCACGCTATGAAGTACGGTCCTTTCTCGGGCAAGCTCTTTCGTCGATCAAGCATTTTGTAGATCATTCTGGGGGCTGGAGATGGAAGTTCGATGGTGTCGACAACACCTCCGTTTGACTGAACAATATCCGTCCGGGCTGAATGGGTTATTTCAACCGTCTTTCCAGTCTCTTCGACTGCTTCGCGTTTTGCTGCCTGGATGAACCCCTCGCCTTCTTCACAATGGCCTCCGATTCCAGCGAAGAACCTTTCCCCCGTCTCTGTTCGGTGCTTCCTTCCGGAAACCTGAAAGAGGTAGAGGTCCCGGTATTCTAGAATCAGTCCGGTGCCCTTTTCGGAATTATCTGGAATCAAACTGTTGATACTCATAATATTCTTTCCTTCGATACTCGATTGTTGATTTGCTCGAAACCCGAAAACACTGGTCTACAGATACATAGAGCTCGTTAGCCTTCAAATCGAGCGTTCTTAACGTTCTTTATGACGGAATCGGCAGCCAGTTTTCCAGTAAGTATGCTAATCGGTACGCCAGAAGGACTGTAAGTCCACTGGCCTGCCTGAAGAACATCCGGTATATGCGTCTTGACTGAGCTGTTTACTTTCATCATGCTGGAGACCACAGGTATCGGTTCTTCGAACGACCAGCCTACGATCGATCCCTCTGAGCTGCCGACATAATTCTCTATTGAAAGCGGGCTGCTGGAGAATGAAAAAAGAATCCTGTCTTTCAGAATCGGGTACACTGAGTTTGAGAGAACCTCGATTACTCTCTTCTCGAGTTCTTCTTTCAGCTCCTCGTACCAGCCGGATTCATACGCTCTTTTCACGATCTCGTATTCGAAGAGAGTGCTTACAATCAGGCCGGTCTTTCCTTGAGGGGCAAGGTTCTTGTCTTTGAGAACGGGGATCGAGATCTCGTAGGTACCCAGTTCGCAGAATCTGTCCAGCCAGCTCAAAACCTTCTCTTTCGAACTCTCCGACCAGTTCTCCAGAATGGACTTCATTTCGCTGCGATGAATTTCTCCCAATCCTTTCCTCGAAGGAGTATAGAAGAAGTGACCGCTGGCTATCGCTTCAAATTTTTCGGGAGGTTCATCCACCGCGATGAAGATGCTGAAAATAGAATCGGTACCGTGTTTCTTCGATATCTCGGATCTAAATTTGTTAACCATCTTTGCTGAGGTTTCGGGCAGGCCGTCTGTTTTCACAATTGAGTAAAGCTTCTTTAGGTCGGCAGCCCAAACTAGTTTCCTGTATTTGTAGGATCTTCCACCGGTATCGACAATTACTTTTCTTCCAGCATTGACCTCTGTTACTTCCCTACCTGTCTCGATTTCCCCGCCAAACTGGACTATCTTTTCTCTTACGCGTTCGGCCATAGTTCCAACTCCACCTTTTGGGTAGAAGTAATCCTGATAAAGGTAGAAGTAGCTCATGGCGAAAAAAGTCGGGGTGTTCTTGAAGAAATGCTGGTCTATTATGTCTCTCAAAGACCTATCTTCAACAATCTTCTCAAGAAATTCCTCTACGGGTATTTGGAATTTCCCGATTCTTCTGAGGGTGAGGAGGAACTTGAAGAGCCACGGCAAGTATACTTTCACAAAATATGATTTGTTGTTCTTGAAGTCCATGAAAAGAGGATTATCGACTCCATAAAGAATCTCCATGTCCTTCATAATCCTCTTTATGAATGAAATCACTCTCTCGATCTCTTCATCGCTTCCGGGATACATCTTTCTCAGAAGATCTGAATACTCCTTAAGACTCTCCTTTGAGGTCACACGTATGACAGTGTCTTCAATTCCCACCGATACGGGACTCTTGACTATTTCGATTTCTATTCCGAGTTCCCTGAGCATCGGCAGAATGATACCGGCGCTTTCAAGTGCTCTAACTCCTCCGTCAAACTGAAACCCATCCCTCCAGAAAGAGTTGATCAGGCCACCACACTTCTCGTTCTTTTCCAGCAGGAGGACTTTGGTCCCTGCTTTTGCAATATATGCGGCGCTGGTCATTCCAGCTATTCCTCCGCCAACGACTATAACGTCATAGGTCTCCATGATTGAGGCCCCCCATCCGCAGGCTTTCCTGCCAGAGTTCTTCAGCTGTTTCGGTATCAAGGGCCGGCGGGGCTGGAATCTCTTCGGTAGTCAAATTGAAGAATCTTCCACTTATGCCTTCTACATCGCGTGAAACACCCAGATAGTAAAGAGATTCAGCTGAAATCTCCGGTGAGCGGGAAAATCTGTCGACGAAATTTTTCTTGTACCATTTGTAAAATGCCCCGTTTTCTTTTCCTGTACCCGTTCTAACTGCACCGGGGTGCATAGCGTTGATTGTTACACCGCTCCCCTTGAAGTATTCGTTGAATACTATCATACTGAGAAGTTGGGCGGTCTTAGCGGAACCGTAGGCTTTGAGGCCATTGTAGTGTCTCTTCTGCCAGTTAAGGTCATCTGTCTTAATTCCCCACACAGCAAAGCGATGACCTTCTGAATTCACAAGTAATACCCGCGATTTCTCCTGTGCCTTAAGCTTGTCTCTTAAGATGTAGTTTATAACGAAAGAAGAGAGATAGTTCACGGCATATGTCATTTCAAGGCCATCGACAGTCAGTTCTTTTTGCTTAAGGAAGACTCCGGCATTGTGTATGAGGACATCTATGGGATCTTCAATCTTAGATAGCTCTTCCCCAACCCTCTTGCTGTCTTCTAGGCTGCTGAAGTCGGCTATCATGTATGAAGATTCAGCACCGAAGTCCCGTCTGAGCTCTTCGCACAGGCCTTCCGATTTCTCTTTGTTTCGGTTTATGGAAAGGATCCTTGCCCCATGGCTGGCATACTTCCTGCACGTATAGTATCCAATACCCGATGTGCCTCCGGTAACAACCACTAGGCGATCCTTGAAATCATCATTGCAAATCTTTGGATCAGACTTGTTGTTCTTCATCATCGCGCGAATGTTTGACCATTTGTATTGTTTCCAGTATTTGCGGATGGGGCTCCTGCCTCTCTCCATATGCAGCAACTACCCGAAGTGTTTTCTCATGAAACGCCTGTAAGGCTTTCTGAATGAAGGTATGTTGTCGAAGATAGTACCCCAAAGGTCATAGTAATCTCGCTGCTCGATTATCTTTCCCTCTTCACTAATAGATAGACGGCTCGCACCGTAAATCACGGAAGTCCTCGTCTTCTTGAAGAGTATCGTCATCTCCCATTCGACAAAGACCACGTTGTCTTCCTTAATGACTCTAAGAACAGCCATCTTCAGCTCTTTAGATCTCTCGGCAAGCCTTTCTGTCATTTTCTTGAATTCTTCGATCCCCCGGATTTCCTGGATCGTGTCTTTAAAGAGAATGTTGTCGTCATAGTAAGGAAGAATGTGAGACCAGTCCGGTTTCCCTTCGGTGTTGTAGGTCTTTGACCATAATTCTCTTATTTGATCCGCACTTGTTATACAAAACGTATCCACAATCACTACTCCCTAAAGCAGACAGGAGGAGAAAGCTTCCAAAATCCTGCATGTGCTTCCAGCAATTAGTTCGCAAAAAACATCTTAAGAAAATCGTATCACGGCGCCCCTTAAGAAAGTATATTTGGAGGATAACAAAATAGCAAGCTCTCGTTCCTCCTAATGAATTGTGAACAGGAAGCTTGAGAGAAGGAGTTTTCTCAATACAATACGTCCGATGAACGTCTCGCTACCGCAAACTAGAGAAACCCACTGCGGCATGATATGAGCTTCGAACGAGAGGACCAGATGCCACGAACAAGAACCCCATTTCCAGAGCGAAGGTCTTGAAATTTTCAAACTTCTCCGGCGTAACGTAATCGACGACCGGTAGGTGTTCATGAGAGGGCTGAAGGTACTGCCCAATCGTCAACATGCTGCAGCCGGCCTCAAGCAAATCGTTCATTACGGATCTAACTTCCTCTTCGTTTTCGCCCAGTCCAACCATTATTCCAGACTTGGTTACTATTGTAGAATCGATTTCCTTTACTCTTCTCAGAAGCTCAATTGAGCGGCCATAAGCCGCTCCGGGTCTGACCTTGTCGTACAAGGAAGGTACCGTTTCCACGTTGTGATTCAGCACGTCCGGATGCTCTCTGACGATTTTTTCTAGTGCCTTCCAGTTACCATTCAGATCAGAGATCAGCAGCTCGATTGTCGTATCAGGACAGTTCTTTCTCAATTCACGGACCACATCTACAAACTGAGAAGCGCCACCATCATCTAGATCGTCCCTTGTAACCGAGGTGATTACAGCGTGTCTCAGTTGAAGAATATGAACGGCGTTAGAAATGTTCTCCGGCTCCTTTGGGTCTGGAGAGCCGGGTATTCCTTTCGAAACGGCGCAGAATCGACAGCGCCTTGTGCATACGTTGCCTAGTATCATGAAGGTTGCGGTTCTGGAAGCGAAACATTCACCTACATTGGGACACCTCGCTTCTTCGCAAACGGTGTGAAGTCGTAGGCTTCGCAACATGATTTTTATGTCACTCACTTTACTTCTGTCAGCGTTAAGCTTTTCCTTAAGCCATTTTGGTTTCTCTATCACTTTGAACACTCTCCAGACATTCTCTCGAAATCTCCACGATCTTGCTTTCAAAGATAAGTGCGAACTTCTCTTTCACTCTCTCAATGATCTCACGGAAGTCTAAACTGACTATAAAATCATCCATCGAAACAACCGCATAGTCCTTTATTCCGCATGGATTTATCAGTTTGAAGTGATCTTTGTTCACCTGAACATTCAGAGCAAATCCGTGCATTGTGTACCATCTTTTTACCGCTATACCGACGGCGGCAATCTTCTCCTCTTTGACCCATACGCCCCTGTATTCCGGTTTTCTTCCTGCTTCTATACCGTAATCTTGCAACAACGTTATTACTACCTCTTCAAGAGAGTGCACGTACCAGGGAAGATTCTTCTTCCATTTTCCAAGATTCAGAATCGGATATGCAACAAGCTGACCCGGGCCGTGATAGGTTATATTACCTCCCCTGTCGGTGTCTTGGAGCGCGACCCCCAGGCGTTTGAGCTCACTCTCGTCAACCAGAAGATTCTCTCTTCCTCCCGACCTACCTATAGTCAGCACCGGTTCGTGTTCAAGAAGAATCAATATGCAGTCCGCTTTTCCAGTCATTACTTTTTCAAGCGCTCTATGCTGTATATTTAGCCCGTCAAGGTAGTTTGTGAGCCCATTAAGACTTATTGAATAGCAAGTTCGATTTTCCAAGGTCACTCAGCTCCAACCTAATCTGATTTTTCGGTAACTGAAGAAGGTAATATTCTAACCAATTCCGCATATTTCATGACTTCTTCTCGACTTAAGGGAGCGGGGCGGGTTTCTCCAGCGACCCACAACGCTACCTGATCGAAGAAATGAGGACTTCTCGGATCTTCGGATATCCCGGGCGGCAGAAACGCTCGAGAGTTGTCGATGTTCGAAAGGTCCACTACCTGAGTATAAGAATTTCCCAGCTGTGACCAGATGGTATTTGCTGAGGTTGTCGTGAGAGACGGCATGATTCTATTTGCATACGGAAGTATTGAGGGAAAACCCTCAAGATTAGCCTGATAGACCATCACTTGTGGTCTGACTTGAGAAGTGCCTTCTCGGATGTTGGCTGTTGCAGTCTCAATAACCTGATTGACCCAAACCGCGAGTTCCTCCTCGTCCGTCAACATGCCGTAGATCTCATTTTCGCTCAAGACGGAACGAAGGAGGAAAATGTTTCCCGCATGGCCTCCGCCGTATTTTGAGGCTAGAGTGGCAGTAGAAGAATCGACCCTCAAACTTCGATGCATTGTTTGGACAAGAGTCTCAGCAATATCTGCTGCCCTGCTGTTCTCAACCAGGCGATAGTCCCAATCACTGAAAACGTTTAGAAGCCTCGATGAGCTTTGAGACAACAGATTCCTTTGAAGCAAAATGCCGGCGAGATTGAGAAAGTCCCTGGCAATTGCCGAGACATTGTCTCGATGAATCTCCGAAAAGCTCTCAAGAGTGAATTCGTTCTGATTATCGAGAAGCTCGTAAAGTCTCATGCTTCTAGGGTTATGTCCGGTCCCTCCGGTGCCTATCGTTAGAGGATACGGGTACCACTCTCCGACGGGCAGGTGATTTGCACTGGCAACGAACCCCAAAGATGGATTCAAAACATGGGGAAGATCTTCAAAGGGCAAGTATCCTGTCCATTCCTCGTTACCCGTCCAGCCTATCTGGGGAAGGCCAAGTCTTCCGGAACGGATCGGGATTGCCGCAGCCGTATGGTATCCGATATTTCCCGACACGTCGGCATACACAACATGTATCCCAGGGAACATGTAATCGCTCAATCCGCCGGTGAATTCTTCCCAGTTTCTTGATCTCATCATGGATAACATGCCCGTTATCGGTGTCTTCATCTCGTCAATAGCAACGTATTTCAGTGAGAAGTTTTCTGCACGCCCTGCTCCTTTTAGAAACGAGTCTACGAGGGGACCATGAATAGTCTTACTAACTGTGATTTCAACCGGTTCTTCATCACGAACGTTAATGACCTCTGTGGTAGACTGCACAGGATACCAGACGTCTTTGAAGAGAAATTCGGATCTATCTTCACTTAGTCTCTCCTGAAAGAGGTCTCCATTGTCAGAACCGAGCGCAGTTGCACCCCAAGCGAGATATTCGTTCCAGCCAATGAGAAAGCCCGGCGAACCTGCAACGCAGATTCCTCTCACATTGTAGTTGCCACCGCTAAGATGTATTTCATACCAGAGAGAAGGAAGAGTAACGGCAATCTGCGGGTCGCTCTCAAGGAGAGGACTCCCTGTGAGAGTCTTGCTTCCCGATACCGTCCATGCATGGCTGGCCTTCAATGAGTCCCATTCAAAGCGCTCACTTGACTCACCCGGTCTTTCTTCCATAAGGCGTCGGTATGCGTCGGGGTCGGTTCGAAGGAAGTCGGATTCAGTTACAATCGCAGCTGAATTGTCTATAACGATCGGGTCTTGAGTTACGCCGCTCCGCAACCGCTGCTCGTAGTTTCGAAGGGCCGTGACTTCGTTTTGCCACGACCGATCGAATCTCTCTGATAGGCGCATCCACACAGCAATACTATCGGCAACCGTCCATGGATCCGGGACGATTCCAATCTCATCGAAGACAGGATTCAGGTTATCGAGATTAGTCTCAAGATAGTAGTTTACTCCTTCAGCATAGGCTTCGAGTATAGACTTCGTCTCACCGTCCAGATGATTGGCGATCTCTTGCGCGTGTTTGTAAAGCCCGAGCGTACGCATAAGCTTGTCCGACTCTAGCCAGTCCTTGCCGTAGATCTCTGACAGCTTTCCCGAGACTTTTCTGCGTGAGAGCTCCATTTGGAACATTCGGTCTTCTGCCGTTGCATAACCTGCTCCAAAAAAGAGCTCCGAATCCGTATCTGCATAGACGTGGGCAACTCCCCAGTAATCACGAATTATCTCTATCTGACTTGCAAACAACGTCATAGGAGAAGTTAAAAGAGCTGCAAGCATGAAGATTGTGAGTATCCAAAATCCAGTTTCTTTTCTCATGTTCACCCCCTAGATTCATCATCTAGAATGACCTTCCAATTATAGAGCACTCCATCCTCTGGATGAAATTGAGGCGAGTATCGCTCTTTTTGTGGCAGTCGAAATAGTAAAAGGGATCTCATTGTTGACTTAGCATACCTTTCCTGTGACCTTTGCAGGATTATGATGCAGGAATTCAAAGACTCATTTCATCCGTGAATTGCCTGAAAGGATTTATGACAGCGAAAGAGCTACGTGATAAATCTTCCATAGTGGAATAGGTTCATATGGGCTTTGTTGGGCAGAATAAGCGGAGAGGTTTCCCTCTCCGCTTCATCTAGTGATTCAGATCAATTGGCAGGATTAATTATTACTATTCTTCCCTCATTTACAGGAGCGATCGTTCCATGCCTTTCAACGTACTCCGCGAAGGCGTCTCTCAGGAAAGACTTTGTCACAATAGTCTTCTCCATTTCGAGGAACATTGTGAACTTGTCTCCTCCGCCCGTGAGGAAGTCGTTAGCCGTAAGGGTATAGGTCTTTTCGAGATCGAGAGGTACACCGTTGGATGTAACGGATATCAATCGCTCATACGGTGGTTTTGAAGCGTCGAATGTGTATTCAAGACCCGATACCTGTAAGAACTGACCGGCGGCGGCCGGGTAGGCCGAGATACCGTGTTCAAGGACGTCCCATATCTGCTTCCCGGTGGCCTTTACGGCAACTACGAGGTTGTCGAAGGGGAGAACGGTATATACGTCCTTTATTGTTATATCTCCCGCGGGAACACTTGCTCGAACTCCGCCTCCGTTCTGGATTGCGAAATCAGTCCCTGTCATCTCTCTCAGACTGTCGGCTATAGCGTTGGCCAGATTGGATTCTTTGAGGCGCACAGTTCCTCTTTCTCCATCGAGATCGACTTCGGTCCTTCCAATTACTGTACCGAGCCTATCGTCGAGCTGCGAGACATAACTCTCTACCACTTCAACCACTGCCTCATCCTGCGGCAGATTTTGGCTCATGAAGACGTGAGCAAAGTTGATACCGATTACCTCGCCTCTGTAGATATTTAGATTAGTCTTTGAGATCAGCTCTGCATGTTTACCTGAAGAGATTACCCAGCTTCCGTTTATCTTTTCCGGGAAAGCAACAACGTCTCTTCCGCCTTCAAATATCAGATCGTATCCGGAGACCTTTATCGGTAGTACTCTGTTTCCACCGTGCAAGTGTGCAAGGGCGAAAACCAGATCTACCTGGGGAGACACTTCATCCAGGACTCTCTGCGCGGCCGAATACTGCTCTTCAAATGTTATTCCGGCAACATTTCTGGGGTGTGTATACCAGGCGCTGCTGTCATCGGTAAGCCCCACAATCGCTATCTTGAGACCCGCAATCTCCTTGATTATGTATGGCTCAAGAAAGTATGGGGATTCTCCCAGGTATAAAGTATTGGCGCCAAGGAATGGGAAATTCGCAAGCTGGCTATTTCTTTCCATAACGTTGAATGGGAAATCGAAGTCGTGGTTGCCGAGTACCATCGCATCGTAACCCATCATGTTCATTATCTTTATTACAGGTTCACCTTCGAAAAGATTGGCAACATTTGTGTTATAGGGAGCATCTCCTACGTCGAGAAGGAGAAGGTTGGGCTGCATTGCGCGTTCGGTGTTGACAAAGTATGCCATTTTCTCAACCGCTCCGACGGGATATTTCGCCCCACTGGGGAAGTATGGCTCGATGTGACCATGAATATCTGCGGTCGCCAGAATGGTGATAATCGTGAAGTCTGGGTTTTCTACGAAGTTGGAAAGGATTTGCGCAGCTTCCTCTCTTCTCAGTGGTCTGTCAAGAGAAAGCAGCTCGGCAGGTGCGTAAACTAGCTCTCTAAGTTTTGCTTCATAATCTACAGGCTCATCTACTCCGAAAAGAACCTTTGCTACAGCAAGTCCGAATTCAGCTGCGGTTATTGGTTCAAACGGCCTGTATTCTCCGTTGACCACCTCTTCCGCACGGACCTTTATAAGCCCCTCGATGTATTCCTCTCCTTCGATATCGACGATATCTTTGGCAGATGGAACAACGAAAGCCTCATCAATAACACCAAGTGGATCGGTGTAGACGAACTTCTTCTCAACCTCTTCTTCGATCTTCATCGAATGAATCGTTGACAATTTGAATGTCTTGACAATCCACTCGGCCGCGTCAGCTCTTGAAAGAGCCTCAGCTGGATAGAAATACCCATCAAATGCCTCAACTATTCCCGAGGCATGAAGTTTTTCGATCGCAGCAGAATACGGACTGCCCGCGATATCTTTGAAGGTTGCAAAGGATAGAACACAAACCAGAATCAGCGCAATCAGTACGAACTTACTCCTCAACATGCTATCCCTCCTCTTTGTAAGGTGCTGTAATAATAAAAGAAACCATAAATCTCCAAAATTGATTCCACCCACGGACCGCGAAGCAATGCTAAGAATAGTATAATGCCGCGAAACGATATATCAAGCTCAAGTTTAGTCATTCATCAGTAACTGTTTCAGCGATTATAACAGCCTTACATAACGATACTCATAACTTGTTCGAAAACTCCCATATCTCTTCTGTAATCCTTGGAATTCCAGGTATCTAATGCATTGAGATTGTGTTCTAGCAAATATCATGTGGTGTTTCAATAATGAGAATTCATCTATCCGCACAATCTCCATAAGCGGAGGCCACAGCCAAGGGGCCAAGCGGGGGTGGGGTATAGGGTATAGGGTCTGGTAAGAGCGTTAGAAGCTGTTCTTGGAAGAGCGGCTGTTTGTTCGAAAGAGCGGTTGCGAGTTGCATGTTCCAAGTTGCAAGCATAAGAGCCGCTGCGCGCTTAAGAACAAAAACCCGCTGGTCGCTGCTCAAAACAACGTTGTCCGTCAACGGTCCTCGGTCCTCGAAATGGAGCAGTTGCAAGTTCTCAGTTCCAAGTTGCAAGCTGAATAAGAACCGGTTATCCGTTCTCGGTTCACCGTTCTCCGACAAGAGCAAGACCAGTTGCAAGTTGCAAGCCCTAAAGT
>NZ_DIMV01000030.1:9622-24381 GCF_002425715.1 Mesotoga sp. UBA5557 | reverse complement strand
AGAGATTCCCAGTTTTCCTTCCAGCTTTTTATTGACAAGTGGTATTTGTCTCCCCACTTCTCTTCTAGTGCAAGCAATGCATTCCATCCTGCCTCTCTTGTCGGTGCCTGATAAACTGTCTTTAGATCGCGTGCGAGAGGTCTACGATCCCTCCAGGTTACATATCTCATGGTGTTTCTTATCTGGTGAACTATGCACTTCTGAACCTCTGAGAATGGATATACAGCCTCTATGGCTTCTTCCATTCCGCTTAATGCATCTATTGAGAAGATTGCCACGTCTTCAACCCCGCGATTCTTTAATTCGTTGAGAATGCTTAGCCAGTAGCTTGCTCCTTCTGTTTCACTTATCCACATACCCAGAATGTCTTTGTGGCCATTTAGGGATACTCCTAAGGCTATATAGAGTGCTTTCTTCCTTACCTGGTTACTCTCAACAACCTTGAAGAACACGGCATCCATGTAGACTATCGCATACGCAGATTCTAATGGCCTGTTTCTCCATTCGGAGACCAGTGGCAGTATCTTGTCCGTTATCCTGCTTACGCTCTCTGCAGACAATCTAGAACCGTAGATATCCTCTATGTGACTCTGAATATCTCTTACTGTCATTCCCCTTGCATACATGGAGATTATCTGATCCTCTATCCCTGAAATGTCCCTCTGATGTTTCTTAACAACAACAGGCTCAAATTCACCTTTTCTGTCCCTCGGTATCTCAAGTTCTATTTCTCCGTAATCGCTCCTAACTGTCTTCTTGCTATGTCCATTCCTTGAATTGTCAGTCTCTTTGCTCTTGTAGTCATGCTTAGAATATCCAAGCTCTCCCTCTAGTTCTCCTTCAAGCATTTCTTTAATAATGTCACCAAACAACTCCTTCATTACCTCTTGAACATCTCCGACATTTTCAAATTCATTCTTCTCGATTAACGACTTGATCTCTTCTCTGTCAAATTTCATCTTCTTTTCCCTCCATTCTTCTATTCCATTCTAGAGGGTTTACACAATCTTTTTTACATACTCATGGACTTCTCTCTCTCTTCGCTCTTCCGACCTCTTGCCTCTGGCCTCTGCTCTATCGGGACGTCGCGCCAGTTCCTTTTCGGGGGCTGATCTTGACGCTTCTGATCTAAGTCCCCGCTTGAGCGGGGTGGCGGCATGCTCCTGCCGACGGGGAGTGTGCTCTTAAGATCGGTCGAGTTCAGGCTACACTAGATCTTCTTCTTGACTTCTCTCTTCATAGCCCTGCTGATTACGAGGAATATTATCAGAAAAGCTAGACCTGTTAGGACGGCTATGCTCCTGGAATAGCTAATAAATAAGTCTCCTAAGAAAAAGCCGCCCGCCAGAAACAGAATTGAGCATATCAGGTCTCCGACTGCGAACAGAGAGATAGCGGTCGCTTTCGGTGAATCGCTGAATCCGGCGAACACGGGCACATATTTCCCTATTAGGGGAATCAATTTCGAGAATATGTAGAAGAGTCGCGGTGAAGAGAGAAAAAGACCTGTTCCCAGAACCAGAAAACGCTTTAGCCAAGATACACCTTTTGAGCTGGAGTAATTGCCGCTGACTGCATTTCTGAAGTAATTACCCACCAGAATAAACAGAATATCGGTGGAGAGCAGAGAGAGCACGGACAAGAGTATAACGGGTACCGGTTTAAGTATGCCTGCGGCTATGAGTATCCCGCCCGACACGATAAAGACCGGAATGCCAGACTGATCTATTACTGTACCAAAGAAGACAACCAAGTATCCATACTCTCTCAAAAGCTCCAGGGCTCTATCCATATCAATGTCAACAGCAGTTGCAGAGGAGATCACATAAGATACAGGTGGCACAAGCAGCGGCAGTAGTCCCCACGTCTTTCTTGTTGACGTAGGTACCGCCCACTTTCCAGACCTGATCTCTTTGTTTGAGTGTTTCGTTGTTTGGATCTACAGACCTCAGTTCATTCCAGGTATTCGAAGCCTCGGTTTGGCTACCTAACTTTTCGTACTGGATAGCTAGAAAAGCCAGATAGTTCGGCTCTCTGGAACCCACTTGCATAGCTTTCTTGATATATGTTATCGCTTCAGCGTGATTACCCATTTCGGCGTAGCTAAAGGCCAGTTGAGCGAATATCCAATCGTCTTGTCCACCATTCCTGATTGCGGTTTCTAAGTCCTCAATCGCTTTCGAGTGGTTGTTCTGGCTGCTTTGCGCAATTCCTCTTATTCCGAATGCTTCATATCTCGAGCTGTCGATAGCTATCGCTTGCGTGCAGTATTCGATGGTTTTCCCCCAGAGTCTTTGAGAGTATGATTCGGTTGCGTTGGCGATCAGAATATCGTAATTCTGAGAAGCCCTGTCACTGTAATGATAACTTCTTTCCGTATGGACTCCCGAATCGTATTCCTCGCGTTTTTCCGGAGTCCCGAGGACTTCGTAAGCTTCATTTATCTCTTTCATCTTCTGTTCTGCGAGTTCACGAAGCGGATTATTGGAATGTTTGTCGGGATGATAAAGACTTACGAGTTCACGATAACGTTTCCGAATTTCAGACTGAGTTGCATCTGGCTTTACGCCGAGCACCTCGTAATAATTGGCCATTCTCAGCCCTCCTTATCGAATTTCTCTTTCGCTATCTCAAGACTGTTCATCACAGTATTCATTGCGCTTGATACAATCTCTCTATAATAAGTGTCCAGTGAAGGTTTTCCTTGAAGATATATGGCCTTCAACGAAGACTCCACGCCTCTCTCGACTAAACCTACCATGTCTTCACGGTTCTGACCCTGTAAGAGGTTGAAAGACCCTTTAGCCACGTCCGAATGAAAGTCTTCCAGCGCATCGACAAGGTACATGATTTTCAGCATATTTATGGAAATAGATTCGCTGCGTTCTGAGTTTCCATTAGCAGGGAAGAATTCAGCGGTCAGTCTTCCCCCGAACTCTATGAATTTGCTTAGCCTGTCCAAAGGATTAAGCTTTGGATCTCTTTCGACTTTCAGCGCGGCAAAGCACTCTGATTTCAGATCGGAAATCGATATCTCCCTCTCCGCAAGTTTCCTCTCTGATAGTCTGAAGACCTTGCCAAGGATCTTCAAGAAGATCCTGTTTCTTATAGTAATCTCATTGTCAAACTCCTTGTCCCATAGGGCTATAAGGATCATCAATACAGAAAGATCAGACAATGGATCAAAGTAAGCCTCATACCCTGCCAATACTTCAACTTTCTTGGGTTGTATAATACAGCTCTTTTTTATTACCTTTTCTTCATCGATCGAAGGCAGAAAACCTGACTGAATCGAGAAGAAAATCGGATCGTGCTGCAAAAGCATTGAAGCCCTTGTTCCGTATAGCCTCTTGAGATTATGGCAGAGCGTGCAGTAGATAACCTGATACTGTCTTCTCGCTTCGGGCGAAATCGAGTTCCCCGGTTTGAAATATCCAAGCATACGTACCTCGTTTTAGATCACTGCTTTTTCTCTGTTCAAGCTTCATTTGATTCTCTTGTTAGTGCTGCTGTGGGCATCTTTGTGGAATCTTCAGATGCCCCAAGGAATATATTATCTCACAGGTGTTACTGCTTCTTCACGCTGATCTACAGACTTTACCCTATCTCGTATGTAGTCCTCTTCCAGTCTTGCCGTGACTACTAGTATCCTATAAACATACTCGATTCCGTGTGAGAGCTCTACGAACTTGCAAAAGCTAGAAACATTGAGAGCTTGTCTGGCTGAAGACACCTCTCTATGCCGTGACCTATTCGGTAATCTTAGATTGAGACATGCATAGTGAAGACTAGCCGAGTTTTATAGATCTCTTGTTTTTGTTACTGCTACTGCTTGCAGTTTCCAGCCTCTTAGTACTCTCGCGCACATCTAAAATTGGTGCAGGCGCATTCGCAGTCGATTGGATACTCCGAGATAGGAGCTGTGCTCGAATTGCAGCAGAGGATTTCATTGGAGGTGATAAGTTGAAGAGAGCACTGATTGTGCACGGCGGATGCGATGAAGGATTCCTTCCGCAGAAAGAGATGGAGCTTCGCACACAAGGGGTGCGGAAGGCCTTTGAAATAGGACTCGACGTTCTGCAAGGAAGCGATTCCGCTTTAGATGCCGTTGAGTCAGTTATCGTGACACTTGAAGACGATCCGCATTTCGATGCGGGCATTTCCGGCTCCTTCAGCAACATGATAGGAGAAATCGAAATGGATGCCTCAATTATGGATAGTAACGAGGCGGCAGGAGCGGTAATCAGAATCAAGAATTTCGCTCATCCTATCAGCGTGGCGAGAAAGGTTATGGAGGAAATTCCTCACATAATTCTCTCCGGGAAGGGAGCCGAGATATTCGCCAGACTTATGGGGTTCAGAGAGACAAGTCCGGATGAGCAGCATGCGAATACTGATAATAGAGAAATGGAGAAACTTCCGGAGAATTACAGAGAATTCGTTAAAAAGTACTCTAAACTGCTGGCTGAACAGAGGCTCTTCTCAACTGTCGGAGCAGTGGCAGTAGATTCAAAGGGTCGCATCGTCGCCGGGACTTCGACCGGGGGAATTGCCCACGCCTTTCCGGGAAGGGTTGGAGATACTCCCATCATAGGGGCCGGAACTTTCGCGTCCATATCTGCCGGAGCTTCGGCAACCGGACTTGGAGAGGGAATACTGAGAGTCGGAGTCACAAGGAAGCTCGTCGAGCTCATCGAAGGCGGCCAAGCGGTTCAAAAAGCCTGTGACAGAGTTATCGAGATCTGTTCCAAAAGGGGTTCCCCATGTGGAGTGATCGCCCTGGATGACGAAGGCAATGCCGGAATCTCCCACAATGGCTTCTTCATGCCCACAATGTATTCCCGCTTTGACTGATCCGGAAGACAACGATAGGACTCAACTGAACCAAAGGACACTCAGGGAGATTCGGGCTCACACATTCGCATGATAGAGAATGAGTAGACTTCTAAACGTGAGATCGTTGATTCTCCTTGATGACGATCTCCAGTTTTCTTCAAGAGCCAAACCTACATAAGAGTTCCAGTGAGTGGAGTAAGGACGAGAGAGCTTCTCCGCAAATTTCGCTCCTGATTTCCGGAGTATTGATTGTAACTGGCCAATCTGTCTCTTGATCGAAGAGACTTCATTTGCAATACCCGTCTCGCAAGCAACTCCATCCTGTGAAACCACATCATCCACCCCTTTGAATCAAGCTTATCCATATCTGAGTTGAAATCGTCCATAAAGACCGAGGCCGGCGCTATCAGCTGCGCTTTGTGGCGAACCAGCGCATATTCTATTGGCGACATCTCCGCAAGTCTTCTGATCGCACCGATAAGAAGCTTCTTGTTTGGCTCACTTCTCCATTCCTTCGTGAAAGCGAGGAGTCGGAGATGATATATTGACGGCCATCTTGCACCTTCTTTGAAAACTAGCTTTCCTCCGTAGTTTTCAGTGATTTCCGAAAGTGATCCGACGCTCCTGACAAAATCGAAAGCCTCAAGAGCCTTCTCCACTTGATACCTGACGAAATTCTTTTCTTCTAGACCACCCTTCGCGAAGAGCACGGCGCGGATTGCTTCGGAACCGCCGAAACCCTTTGAGTCCACTATATTCTTAAGCTCTCTCGGGAAGTCGGCGTTGTCTCTTTACAGAGCATCGAAGGCTCTCGAAATAACCGGATTCCCACTTCCAAGACCCATTTCGATCCGCTTCCTGCTCGGTACACAAAGCAATCTCCAGTAATTCCAGGATTTGTCCACAAAGGCTTCGGCTTATCTTCATTTCTTCCTTTTCGAGAATCGACCTTGATCTATCCATCTTCCCTGCTTCAACAAAACAGGTATAATAAAGCTAATGATTCCAGTCAAGGAGCAGTGATCTTTGAAGTGAAGGAAGATCTAAAAACGTATGACCGCTTGGTAATAAAGAAAGAACTTCAAATTGGAGAGGATATCCATCTTCAAAGAGAGTGCGGATCGCTGAGAAGAGGTGAGCAGAGCTTTGAACCTGCTTCTCGAGAAGTCTAAGGAAGTACTGCTGGCCGTTCTCCCGATTACCGTGCTGGTTCTTGCACTGAATTTCCTGTTCGTCTCGTTGAGTTGGTTACTAATAATAAGGTTTGTTATTGGCTCCTTCTTGATTGTTGTCGGGTTGTCAGCGTTTCTTTTTGGAGTAAGCATAGGGATTGGCCCTATCGGCAATTTCATGGGTACCTTCATAGCGAAGAAGAACAAGCTCTGGATAGTAGCTGTTGCAGGTCTTGTACTTGGCTTCTTCATATCCATAGCTGAACCTGCACTGCATATACACGCGCTTCAGGTTGAGCTTGTTTCTTCAGGCATATTATCTAGCTGGAGTGTTGTTCTAACCGCATCGGTTGGTATTGCAGTATTTCTCTCACTCGGACTCATAAGAATCGTCTTCAATGTCGCCCTCAACAAGCTTATGACAGTATCGTACGGGGTAATACTCATCCTTTCTCTCTTTTCTTCGAGAGAATCCCTTGCGATCTCTTTCGACGCTTCCGGAGCTACAACAGGCGCAATGACCGTTCCATTCATTCTTGCACTTGCAGCCGGTATCTCAGTCCTCAAAAGAGATAGTAGATCTTCAGAGAACGATAGTTTTGGACTCCTGGGAATTGCCTCCGCAGGAGCAATTATCTCTGTGCTCCTCGTCGGAATAGTTTCCACTAACAACATTATGGAAGTTGCCCCTGATTATTCAGCATCGGAATCTTCCGCGATTCTCGGTCACTTCTTTGGTTTGATGCCAATGATCGCAAGAGATGTTCTTCTTTCACTGCTTCCAATACTGCTGGCCTTCTTGCTGCTTCAGTTCAGCTCATTTAGACTTTCAAAGAGGATGATCAGACAAATTACTGTCGGACTTCTGTTCACTTTTGTGGGCATGGTGGTCTTTCTCGTTGGTGTCAACGGAGGCTTCATGGATGTTGGTAGAGAAATCGGATACGGAATAGCCTCAATGGGAAACAAGTCGATCTTAGTTCTAGTTGGTTTGATTCTGGGTCTTGTCACAATCCTTGCAGAGCCTTCGGTTCACGTTCTGACTCATCAAATTGAAGATGTGACCAGCGGTGCCGTTAAGAGAAGAATAGTGCTTTTCGCCCTTTCGGCCGGTGTTAGTCTGGCAGTGGCTCTTTCAATGATTAGGATAGCTGTGCCGGCGGTTCAGCTCTGGCATTTTCTTCTGCCCGGCTATGTCATCTCCATAGTGCTGTCGTTTCTTTCGCCTAAGCTCTTTGTCGGAATTGCTTTCGATGCGGGAGGTGTTGCCTCCGGACCGATGACAGGTACATTCGTACTCGCTTTCGCCCAGGGCGCCGCGAGTAAAATAGAAGGCGCGAACGTGCTCGTTGACGCTTTCGGTCTCATATCTATGGTCGCAATGACACCCATTATCGCTCTACAGATATTGGGGTTGATATACAAGATGAAGACAAGAAAAAGAGGTGTTGAGTCAAGTGGCTAGTAATGAGAATCTCAGTCCCTACAAGCTGGTGTATGTAATCGTTAACTTCGGCAAAGGAAGCGAAGTCTTGAGAATTGCAAGGGCAAACGGTACAAATGGAGGCACTATTCTGCTGGGAAGGGGCACTGTAAAAAGTGGATTATTGAATTTCTTCGCACTGTACGAAATCCGAAAGGAAATAGTCTTGATAGTTGCAGACAATGAGACTGCCAAGAGCGCGCTTGAAGCTCTTAACAGAGATATGATGCTAGATCGCCCGAACCACGGAATCGCTTTCACTGTAGACATACGCGAAGTAGAAGGATCAAAAGAGCTGGGATGCAATTCGCTCCAAGAAGGAAGAGGTGAAAAAGAGATTATGTATCACTTGATTACAGTAATAGTTGATAGGGGAAAGGCAGAAGAAGTTATAGATGCTGCTACCGAGATGGGTTCGAAAGGTGGAACGGTAATTAACGCGAGAGGATCCGGTGTTCACGAAAGAAGCACGTTGTTTGCAATGGAGATCGAACCCGAAAAGGAGATCGTCATGATCGTCTCCGAAAAGGAGTTGACACAGACAATAGTGAACAAGATAAGAGAGAAGCTAAGAATTGATGAACCGGGTAAGGGAATCCTTTTCATTCAAAATGTGGCCGATGCCTATGGCCTCCTCAAGTAGAGACAGATAAACCATGCAATGAAGAGGCGATCTCCTGAAAGCCTGTACGTTCATCTTTGGGTCAACCCTATTTGCTGATTCTTCTAGCCACGGGCCTTGTAGAATGAATCGAATCCAACCGCTGCCAGAATTACAAGTCCTTTGAATACGTATTGAACATAAAGATCTATCCCAATCAGGTTGAACGCATTGGTTATCATCGTCAGCAACAACGCCCCGATGAGAGTTCTCACGACTGAACCTTCTCCCCCAGACACACTTGTACCGCCTATTACCGCAGAAGCTATCGCATCCAGCTCATAGCCCTGGCCGGCAAGAGGTGTAACTGAAAGCAGCCTTGAGGCGTAGACGATTCCTGACATTGCAGCCATTACACCTCCGGCAACGAAGGTCAGGGTCATGTAGAAGTCGACTTTGATTCCTGAGAGTCTGGCCGCCTCTTTGTTGCCGCCAATGGCACAGGAGTATCGACCGAATTTCGTCTTGACAAGAATGAACTGACCGAGAGCTACCAGAATCAGCAGCAGAATTATTGGAAAGGGAATCGGCCCTATGTAGCCGTTGCCGATGAAAGCAAACCCTTCTGAGTCGACATAAAGAGGATAGCCGCCCGTATACATATAAACGATCCCTCTTATGATCGTCATTGTTCCCAGAGTGGCAATGATCGGCGGGATATGGATTTTCGAGCTAAGGAATCCATTTACCGCTCCAAAGGCGGCACCAACCAGCAGAACAACAATCACGGCGAGGAACCAGTGCATAGAAGACTGGAGTCCAACCGCCATAGCGGCGGAAAGAGCCAGTAGTGAGCCGACCGAGATGTCGAACCCGCCGCCGATAATGACAAAGGTGGAGCCGATAGCCATTATTCCGATTATCGAGCTCTGCCTGAATATGTTTATGATGTTTCTCCAAGACAGAAAGTTGGGTGTCATAAGCGAGATGACCAGCGCCAACACAAAGAATGCTATGATGATTTTGTACTTTCCCAGAAAGCTTGCCAACCTCGACTTAACAGCGGGTCCAGACATTCAACTCACCACCTGATTATCTAGATGCTCTTGTTTTCCGCTCAATGCCTTCTTCAGGATCTCGCCCTGGCGAGCTCCGCGTTTGAACTCTCCCACGACCTCTCCATCTGCAATTACAAGGATTCTGTCGGATACTCTCTGAACTTCCGGCACTTCCGAGGAAATGAAGATAACGGAGAAGCCGTTCTCGGCAAGCTCTCTCACAATCGAGTAGATCTCACTCTTTGCCTTCACATCGATTCCCTGTGTCGCCTCGTCCATGATCAGCAATTTTGGGCTGGTCAGCAGCCACTTTGCGATTACGACTTTCTGCTGGTTGCCTCCGCTGAGGAACTTCGTCTGCTGATGTATCGAAGCAAGCCGGATATTAAGCCTTTCCCTGTATTCATTCGCCTTAACATACTCTCTCTTTGTCAGGATCAATCCGGGCGTCACTGTGAAATCGCCTATCGCAGGGAGAGTAATATTCTTGAAGACCTCGAAAAGCATTATGAGGCCGTCGGATTTCCTGTCTTCTGGGATCAGCGCTATCCCTGCATTTATGGCATCTACCGGCGAGCTTAGATTCACTCTCTTGCCCTCGACAGTTATCTCGCCGCTGTCTGCTTTCTCGGCGCCGAAAATCGCCCTGGCCAGCTCCGTTTTTCCCGAGCCGGTGAGACCGGTAATTCCAAGCACTTCACCAGGATAGACTTCAAATGAGATATCCCTTACTCTAGGCAACTTTCGAACGTTCTTCACAGATATGACGGGTGGTAGGTCGTAGTTTGCGGAGCTCGAAATATCTTCGATATCATGAAAGACTTCACCGACCATTAAATTGACGATTTCTTCTCTGTCAGTTTCAGCAGTATTCAGAGTGGAGACCTTCCTGCCGTCTCTTAGGACTGTAATTCTATCTGTAATTCTGAAGACCTCTTCCAGAATATGGGTGATATACAGAATCGAGATTCCCTTGCTTTTAAGTTGCGAGATAATCTTGAAGAGATGATCCGACTCTTCCTTCGAAAGCGAGGCCGTCGGCTCGTCCATAATCACCACCCTCGAATTCCTGGAAAGTGCCTTCATGATTTCCACAACCTTCTGCTGTGCCACCCCGAGCCTGAATATCTTCTCGTCCGGTGAGAGATCAAATCCATACGATTCACAAAGGCTGTGAAATCTCTTTCTCATATTCTTCTCTGAAAGCAGGCCCGAGACCTGCATCTCGTCACCGAGGAATATGTTCTGCTCGACAGTGAATTTGGGAATGAGGCTCCTCTCCTGATAGATAACACTTATTCCCTTCCTGAAAGATTCCGTTGGAGATGAGAAGCTTGTTTCCTTCCCGTCGTATAGAATAGTCCCGGAATCCTTCTGATAAGCTCCGACAATGCATTTTGTGAGCGTCGACTTTCCCGATCCGTTCTCTCCCAGAAGAGCGTGGACCTCCCCCTCTCTCACGTCCATGTCTACCCTGTCAAGAGCCTGAACACCGGGAAAGCTCTTCGATATCTCCTTAACTTCGAGAATGAGTCTAGAACCCACAGTATCTCTATTCAACTAAATCACCCACATACTCGAGAATCTTATCGCTTATGTGCCTTATATCCCAGGAGAGAACAAACCCGTCATTGCCTTTTCTAAGAGTTGCCTCTACATAATTCCCGACTTCCTCCAGACCGACCGAACATACAGGGGGAAGATTGATCGCCTCAAATCCGGGGAAGATCCTGGTTACCGGATTGAGATTCATCTGATCGATCTTATTCAGCTCGAGTTCATAGTTCTTCTGATCGATGCCCCTCATTCTTATTTCTTCAAAGCTTTCAGGCAAAAGAAGGCCGGTCAGCTCTCCGATGATTTCAAGCGCTTCTCTCTCCGAAAGCCGCAAGGCGTGATCCACGAGAATTTGCGCCAGAGAGAGAAGTTCCATCGGAAGTCCGGCCGGCCCCATTGTTTTGCAGTAAATCATCGGCTTCATCCAATCCACATGCCTGGATATTCTCTCGTAATCCTGCGAAACGATATTTCTAAGAGAAGGGGAGAAAAGATCCACGCCCACTTCAAGGCCCAGGTTTTTCGCCCTGTCTGAATATGAAGTTAGCAGCTGGAGCACCAATGACTTTCTGAACTCGAGAAATTCCCCGGTAATTCTGTAAAACTCTTTGAGAGTTTCCAGTACTTCGTCCATTCCCCTCTTCGAACCGAGCTTTCTTAAAAAACCGCGAATTGCCTCCTCAAAGGCTGAACCCGTTGCACTTGATCTCTCTTTGCAGGTGTCGCAGAAGCAGGTAAGCATCTCTCCTATCCCGTTGGCCGGCGAAGGAAAACGGATCCTGTCGAGAAAGACGCCGTCGAAGTCGGCAAGGCCAAGGATTTCTTCGAAGCGGCTTAGAAAGGCCTCCTCCCGACTTACCTTGTTGGGGCAAAGAAATTCAAACTCCTCACCGCCGGCCTTTTGGGATTCCAGTATCTCCGACCGGCCGCTATCTATCGTTCTGACGATCTTGAAGGCGTCCGTATCGAAATCTACTGGCGTGTCTGCCAGCATAGGATACCAGAGATGCGGAGAGACCCCGACGTCTCTGCAAATCGAGACAAGCGGGGAAAGATTTTCGGGCCGGACCGACCAGATAATTAGCTTCTCAAGCCCTGCCTTCTTTGCCTTCGAAAGTTTCTCTGTAAGGCTTCCTGAATTATCCCTGGACAGCTCCTCGTTAAAGAACAGCTGTGAGAGGATATTGATCTTACCTGCTTCAGACATCAGCGACCTCCTATCGTATTTCTCTTACATTTCCGGTTCGAAATCGCCCACGTTATCCTTTGTGACCATTACCTGCTGGATCTCGACGAATTTCGGCACTTCCTGGCCGGTCAGGTATAGATGGGCGGCCTCGACAGCTTTGTAGCCTTCTTCAATAACCGAGAAGTACGTGGAAGCGTAAACGTCTCCGGCTTCGATGTAAGGAACGAGCTCTTTAGCATACTCCAGGCCCAAAACCACTACGTCGGTGATTCCTCTCTCCTTGAGCGCCATCGATGCCGCAATGGCTCCCGACCACCACTGGCAGGCAATGACGTCGACATTTCTGCCGCTCTGGAGGAAAGCTTCCATGAACGCAAGCGTTCCTTCCTTTGTCCAGCCGTCGATAGGGCGCTTCTCAATTATGCTCCAGGAAGGATTTCTTTCAGCAACGGAGAGAAAACCCTCTTCTCTCATTCTCTGGGCAGTTGTACCGGGATTACCTTCTATAAGAATTATGTCGATGTCGGCGTTCCCAAAGAGCTTCTCGACAAATTCTGCCTGGACAACGCCTGATCCTATCTCAGAACGACCTATGTGGCTAATGACACCCGGATACTTGCCTTCAGGATCTGTTCCGATGCTGTTTGTGAATGTTATCAATGGAATTCCGGCTTCGTTGCAGCGAGTTACCGCCGTTCGAAGGGCCATGTTATCCGCCGCGCAAAGTAGCACGAGATCTACACCTCTTGCAATGAAGTTCTCAACCTGAGACAGTTGCTTGCCTGCATCCCATTCTGCGTCCGCATAGATCAGGTTCAGTCCAAACTCCTTAGCGGCCGCATCCAACCCTACTCTCTGGACGCTGAAGAATTCAACGGTTCCGGGAAGCAAAACTGCAACGTCCGTCCCAAATAGAATTCCTGCCATTAGAACGAAGATCAAAGCCAGTAGAACAGTAATCTTTCTCATAAGTACCTCCTCTTGTAGTTTCCTGCCGTTCAAAATCCCGAAGTTCCCCCTAGAACCTCTTTAAGGAGCAACTCTTTCTGAGCAAAATAAGCTCCGCCAATGACAACACTGTAAGGCTCAAGAGCCGCTCTGACAAGTAGATCAGGTCTGTAAAGCTCTTGAGGAAGAACCTTCCTCAGAGTGCTGTCGATTATCGGAAAAATCCGGTCATACTGATTGAAGCCAATACCACCTCCTATCAGAAGTCTTGCCGGATCGAGAAGCATAATTGCATTGGCAAATGCAAGTGCAAGATGTTCGCAGCCTCCCACAATTCTTTTGAGGATTCTCTCATCGGAGTCCATCTTCTCGAATAGGTCCTTTACGCTGAATTCCCAGCCGTTTTTCCTGCAGAAAGACTCGAGCGCAAATCCCGAGAACCACTGTTCGAGCCTTCCAAATCCCGCATTCATCTTTGATTCCGTAGACCAGTCGGTGACAAATTCGCCGATTTCGCCGGCTCCACCGACGCATCCTCTGTAAACCGAATCATTTATGACAATACCTGAGCCGATACCGGTTCCGATCGAAACCAGAATCACATCATTGTACTCCCTTGCAGAACCGATCCATGACTCCCCGAAGGCGGCAAGTGTAACATCGTTTTCGATCAGCGTCGAAATCCCGAACTTCTTCTCGACCGGCGTCTTGAGATCAAGATTGCCGATGTCGAAGGAGGGCATGTATTTTATCTTCTGCGTAGCCCTGTCTACCGTACCGGGAATGCCTAAAGAGATTCCCAGCACCTTCTCTTTTCCGACTTCCTCTATGTAACTCTCGAGCCTCTCATTCAACTCATCTACCAGACCCCTTTCGGTGCGAAGAAGGTCAGTAGTTATAGTGTCGTGTTTCAAGATATTTCCGTCAAGATCGATCAACGCGAAGATACTCTTAGTTCCCCCTATGTCAACACTGAGTACGTTTCTGTAGTCTTTTGCGAAAGAGATATTGATAGGTTTCCTGCCACCGGAAGATTTGCTCTGTCCGAGCCCGTTCTCTCTTACAACACCCTCTTTAACAAGGTCGTTGACAATTGAAGATATGGTCGGTTTGCTGAGTCCGGTCAGTTTCGCTATCTGGACTCGAGAAGTACTCTTCCTTTCTCTAATTATCCTCAGAATTTCGCTCGTTCTGATCTCAGTAAGTTTCGATACCACTTCTTCCCCCCGCTTCCTTCCTTCATTTTCTTCTCCGCCGATTCTTGACTGACAACCGGGAGATCGCTTACAGAAAACACCAGAAGGGCATCATTCCAGTTGGTAAATAAAAACTACTAACTAATTCAATTGAATTATTGCCCTTGAAGCGTCAATGCCAAAGGGCAATCTGGCTCGACGGTGCGGATCCTACAAGCAGGATTTGACAACTAATCACTTTCACTCTTCTCTCTTGAACCGTAGTCGAGTGGTAAAAATGTTAGAGATGATTTCTCTATTCTCGAAAAAACCCATCTTCCTCCTACAAATCTTCGTTAACCCTTGTTCCTTACATGAAAGTGCGTGGGTCTTGTATTTCAATGGACACATAAACGGCTCTTTGAGAGAATGATTCTGCTGTGAATCGAAGACCGAACTCAAGAGCTCTTCATTGTGGCTGCAATAATGCCTGAAGATGAGAACAATCCAAATAATCACTCCTAGCCAATTGGAATCAGATTAAATAGGGTCAGACTATACTTTTTACACTAAACGAGAAATCGAAAACAAGAGTCTGCAAGAATATTCAAATGGAAAGAAAAGTCAAACGGAGCCATTTGCTTGCTCCGCCCAAGGAGACACCTCCATGCAAAGAGATTATGCCACTATGGTTCACATGAAAGCCGTTCTATGTTTATCTTGAGTTTATCACTTAATCT